>QMVQ01000061.1 GCA_003661185.1 Candidatus Alkanophagales archaeon
GCGTAATGGCTTTTGATACCTCGCTTTCGATGCTTCTGAGCATCAACTCCCGGTTGTCTTTGCAAGGTGTGCCCATTCCTCGCTTGTAATATCAAAATGAGCTTATTTCTTAACTACGGTTCCTCGCTGGGGTTTGCGTAGAGCTACTGGGACGGCATCGTTTCCGCTCTCACGTTTGGTGACGCAAACTTTTTATGTAGGGCGACGTATTCAGATGTGCAGAGATGACGAAGACGAGCAGACCGAGGAGGGGTTCCTTGGCATTCTCTCCGAGGAAAAGGGCGAAGAGCGAGACTTGCAACATAAGGAGGGCGAAGCTCGCAGAAGGAAAGTTGCTGCAGGGCTTCGCAGGTTATAAAGCCGGAATGACGCACGTCATCATGGTTGACGATGTGCCAACGAGCTTAACTTACGGTTCGGAAATAGCAGTGCCTGCGACGGTGATAGAGACGCCGCCACTGCGTGTCGAAGGCATTCGTCTGTATAAAGCGACGGTTTATGGGTTAAGGTGCTTAACCGAAGTCTTGTTCAGGAAAACAGGGGAAGAAGGCGTGCAAAAGATTGAAGATTTGTTGAATGGCGGCAACTACGAGCTTCGCCTTATCATGGCGACGCAGCCGCACCTCGTCACTGGCGTTCCAAAGAAGCGTCCTGAAATCATGGAGCTGCGGCTCGGCGGTGGTAGCGGCGAAGATGCGTTTGACTATGCAAAAAACGTCTTCGGCAAGGAAGTTAGCATAAAGGACGTTTTCAGCAACGGCGACTTCGTGGACGTCACCGCCGTGACGAAGGGCAAGGGCACGCAGGGTCCGGTGAAGCGCTGGGGTGTGAAAATCCAGAACGCCAAGGCTTACCGCTCGAGCAAAGGACGCCACATCGGAACGCTCGGACCGTGGACGCCGGCGAGGACGAGCTGGCGAGTCCCGATGATGGGACAGACCGGCTATCATCAAAGGACGGAATATAACAAACGTATCTTGAAAGTCGGAGAGAATGGCGAAGAGGTTACACCGAAAGGTGGCTTTTTGCATTATGGCATCGTCCGCAACGAATACGTGCTTTTAAAGGGGAGCGTTCCCGGGCCTGCGAAGCGGCTGGTGCGTCTTTCCCCCGCGGTGAGGGGGCATCTCAAGCTCACCGCCCCTCAAATCGTTCGTGTGAGCACGGAGTCGAAACAGGGCTGCTGAGGTGTTTGTGGTGGCTATGGCTGAGGAGCGTGCTGCAGGCATGAAGACTAAAGCTAAGGTCTTAAGCCTTTCTGGCGAAGTTCTTCGAGAGATTGCGCTGCCGAGGGTGTTCTTGGAGGAGTATCGTCCCGATCTGATAAAAAGGGCGGTGCTCGCAGCGCAAGCAAATAGGCTTCAACCTTACGGCACCAACGTCCTCGCAGGGCGAGATACTTCTGCTGAGAGCTGGGGTCCCGGCTATGGAGTCGCTCGTGTTCCTCGCATAAAGACAGGACGGCGTGCCGCAAAAGTCCCGCAAGCGGTCGGCGGCAGGCGGGCACACCCCCCGAAGCCTGAGAAAATCCTAAGTGAGAAGATAAACAAAAAGGAGCGCCGCAAAGCCATAAAATCGGCGATTGCAGCGACCGCCGACGAGACGCTCGTGCGGCGTCGTGGGCACAAGTTCGGTGCGGAACTCCCGATAATTCTGGAGGATGCATTCGAGAGCTTGAGCAAGACGAGGGAGGTCAAGGAAGTTTTCGAGCGGGTGGGCATCTGGGAGGACGTGCTCCGTGCGAAGGAGCGGAAAGTGCGTGCTGGCATTGGAAAAATGCGGGGACGCCGTTACAAAACTAAGAAGAGCGTCTTAGTGGTGTTTGCGACTGAAAATGGGCATGAAGGGATAAGAAGAGCTGCGAGAAATTTGCCAGGCGTGGATGTTGTCCACGTGCGTCTGCTGAACGCCGAGCTTTTAGCGCCGGGAACGCACGCGGGGAGACTTACGGTCTGGACAGAAAGCGCGATTCAAAGCCTGCAGAACGCAGTCTATCCGGCTTAAAAGCTCAACCAAATTAAAAATAAAGAGGAGAGTTATTTTTCTCCCGGCTTCCAGTCGGGGCGTCCGACGATGCCCACGATTGCGACTGCCTGCGGTCCGCCGAGGTTGTGAGCGAAGCCGGCTTCTGCGTCTTTGACTTGTAGTCCTTCAGCGCGTCCGAGGACCTGTCTCGTGAGTTCTGCCACCATGCGGCAACCAGTCGCGCCGATCGGGTGTCCGAAGCACTTGAGTCCGCCGTCAGGGTTTATCGGGAAGTCGCCTTCGATTGTGGTAACGCCGTCTCTTATGAGTTGCGCCCCCTCGCCGAGCTTGCAGAGTTTCATATCTTGGTAGTTTATGAGTTCGGTGATGGTGAAGCAGTCGTGGACGATGCCGAAGTCGAGCTCCTTGCGGGGGTCAGTGATGCCAGCTTCCTTGTATGCCATCTCTGCAGCCTTCACGTTCGCCGGGAATGCGAGTCCTGTCCAGTCCTTGCGGTAGAACGGGTGCAAAGTCTCAACGGCGAGTCCCATTGCTTTTATCGTTGCGTATTCGTCGCCGACGAGCTCTTTCGCAATCTCAGGTCTCGTGAGGACGACGGCAGCGGCGCCGTCGGACATCGCACAGCAGTCGAAGAGCCCCAGCGGATACGCAATCATCGGCGCTTTCAACGCCATTTCCACGGTGATTTCACGGCGGAAGTGCGCCTTCGGGTGTCTTGCGCCGTTATAATGGTTCTTGACCGCGACGAGCGCTAGGTCCTCCTTCGTCCAACCCCACTCCTTGAAAGCACGGACGGCAGCCATTGCGAACATCGCCGGCGCGCTCTCGGCGTTCAGCGTAACCTCTGCGCCGAGGAGCATCTTGTCGAGGTCCGGCAGCCCTCTTGAGCCCTGGTCGAGGATTTTTTCGACGCCTGCTGCAATCACGATGTCATACACGCCTGAGGCGACGGCGTATGCAGCATTCCTGACAGCGTCCATGCCGGTGGCGCAGTAGTTTTCGACCCTTGTGATGGGCTTGCCATACCACTTCAGCGGGTCGGCAAAGGCGTCGCCGGCGACGCCTGAAAACGTCCAGAAGGTGCCGACCCATGCTGCTTCCACGTCCTTCCGTAGGTCGACGTTCGCCTCGTTGCACGCCTCGTAAACAGCTTCTACGAGGAGGTCTTCGTGGTCCTTCTCCCATATCTCGCCGAACTTCGTGACACCAGTCCCGACTATCGCAACCTTGTCTGTTATCCTTCCCATCCCAATCACCCCCTTACAGGTCTTGCCTTCCAGCCATAGTGTCTGAACTTCGCCCTTTCATGCAGGAGCCTGAACGTCATCTCGACCTCCATATCCACTTTTACCTCTTTTAGGTCGTGGTCGGTCATCTCCATCAGGACCCGACAGCCGTCTTCGAGGTCGACGGCGGCTTTCGTCGCTGGGTTGATGCCGTCGCCGGGCTGTATGTTCCCGGGACCGAAGAGGTAGTCATGCACGAACGTGTAAATCTTGCCACGCCGCGCAAGCTTCACAATCTCGTAGTTGTCCTTCTCGCCGCAATACATGCAAATCCTGCCTATCGGGTAGCTAACCTCACCGCACTTCTTGCACTTCATTCCGTAGAACGGGAGTATCGCCTTTTCGTCCCGCCAATACTTGACCACCGGCGACCGTGGCATTTCGGGCAGCTGCGATGGCCAGCCCGTGTCGAGAACGCCTTTGAACGCTGCAAACCTCGCATACGATGGCAGCATCATTTTCGACTTTATGTAGTTCGTGCCGCGTCTCGTGCCCTTCAGCTCCTCCACCTTTTCCGTCGTCTTCACGACGAAAGCATCGCTACCCTCGCCTTGGCTGGCGCACAGAATTCTTTCGTCAGGCTTTGCCTGCTCGAGAGCGGCGACGAGCATGAGGAGTGCATGCGGCGTTCCTGTAATTCCGACTGTGCTGAACAGCGGGTCTTGGAGCTGTGTTTTCGGGTCTATCCCTAACACTTTTGTGGCGCCGAGTATGCTTCGCGGGTCAGGTCCGTAGATTGCGACTTTGGCGAGGTCTTTGGGAGAGAGGTTAAGCTTCTTGGCGAGCATTCCTGCGGCCGTCGGTAAATCGTGCAAGTAGCCGTATCTTGTGTCGAGCTTCGCCTCGAAACGCCTTGGGAACAGGTCAACCTCCCGCCTCCAGGGTCCGGGTATTGGATTTATCACCGTCGAGAAGCCCTCGATGTCAGCAATCACGCCGTCCTCGCCGATGAGGAGTGCGGCGGCACCGTCCCCGAAAATCTGCTCCAAGTCTGAAGAGGGGACTGCCACCCTCGAATCCGCGGCGGTTACTAAGACTTTCTTTGCTGAGCCTGCTTTCACGGCATCCATCGCCATCTTCACAGCTATCGTCCCCGCCCGTAACGTTCCTGTGATGTCCGCGGTCAGAACGTCACGTCGTAAGTCCAGTGCTGATGCTATCATTGCAGCTGCTTGCTTCTCCTCTAAAGGTGACGTTACGGTTGCAAAGAAAAGCGCATCCACCTCCTTCGGGTCCATACCCGTGAGGCAATCAAGCCCAGCTTCGACCGCCATCGTTAGACTGTCCTCGTCGAAAGAGGCAACAGAGCGCTCCCCGCCCATCGTTGCAGAGCCGTGTGCCCTTGCTATCTCATCCCTGCTTATCCTCCATATCGGGATGTACGCTCCATACGATATTATTCCCACCATCAAAATCCCATCTAAAGCAGCATGTTAAATCATTTTCTATTTTTCAACATCCATCAAGTATCATGCTGAATTCGGATTCTGCTCAATTTCAACAATGGAGCTTCGGACTAAGGGCTGCGTCAAAGCGGCTGTCAAAGCGGCATACTTATAAAGGTTAAAGCTTAGTTTTGATGGAAGAATGCTGCTCAAATTTCCTTACGGCACAAGCGTTTTGGAGATTGAAGTGGAGGCGGTGCCGCTCGACAGTAATCCCACAAGCTCGAATCCGAACGACCCGCCGCACGATGTAATAAAATCGGCGTTAGAGCATCCTGTGGGGACTAAAAGGCTGAGAGATTTGTGTGTTGTTAGTAAGGGCAAGATGGGCGGGCGTAAAATAGTAATCGTGGTTGATGACCACACGAGAGCGACGCCGACCGAGTTCATGCTCGACGGCATTATGAAGGAGCTGTGGGGTGCCGGCGTTGAGACGGCGGAGTTAAAGATTTTGGTGGCGTGTGGGACGCACGAGCCGCCCGTCGAGAGCGAGCTGAGGAGGATTCTCGGCAAGTATTACGAGCTTTACAAGAGTGGCGAACTGGAGGTCGAGGCGCACGACTGTGACGCCGCCGACCTTGTTCGCCTCGGCGAGACGAGTAGAAAAACGCCCGTGCTCATCAACAAGAGCTACGTGGATGCTACCCTGAGAATCTTAACAGGAGACATCACGCTGCACTACTACGCAGGCTTCGGCGGCGGACGCAAGAGCCTGATTCCCGGGATTTCAGGGCGAGAATCCATAAAAAAGAACCATTCGCTCCTCATAGATGAGCGAGCAACGACCGCAAACCTCGAGGGCAACCCCGTGCACTTAGACATGTGCGAGTTTGCTGCTTTTGCGCCGCCACATTTCACGCTGAACGTCGTCGCGGACGCCGACGGCAGGCTCGTAGATGCTTACGCCGGCGAGCTCAACACAGTCTTCGAGCGTGGTGTTGCCGCCGCCCGCAAAATCTTCGAAAAGCACGTCAGCGGCAACTTCGACGTTTTAATAGTCAGCGCCGGCGGATTCCCTAAGGACCGGAGTCTCTATCAAGCCACAAAGGCAATAGAACATTGCTACAGAGCGGTGAAGCAGGACGGCAAGCTTATATTAGTGGCGAAGTGCGACGAGGGTATAGGAAACAAGTATTTTGAGGAGTGGATGGAGTTCGACGAGGCGGAACTGGAGAGGGCGGTGCGTGAAAATTTCGTGCTCGGCGGGCACAAAGCTTTTTACCTGAGAAGGGCGATGCGGAAAGTTAAAATCTCGATAGTTTCGGAGCTTGACACTGGCAAGTTGGGGGAATGGGGCATAAACTCTTATTCTTCCTTAGAGGAAGCTTTAAAAGAAGAGATTAAAGAAGGGGATAAAGTAGGAGTGGTAAGGAGAGGCATGGATGTGCTGTTAGTGCCGCTTGCGGCGAAGTGAGGGGATAAAATGCCATCATTGCAGAGGAGGCTTGCGGCGGAAATCCTGAAGGTCGGCGTACATAGGGTCTGGATGAACCCTGAGCCCGAAGCCATGGAGCGAATAGCGGAGGCTGTAACCAGGGACGATGTGAGGGCGCTCATCGAAGAGGGTTTGATAAAAAGGAGACCTGAGAGGGGCGTGAGCAGAGGAAGAGCAAGGCTGCGTGAACAGAAGCGACGGCTCGGCAGACGCCGCGGGCATGGCTCGAGGAAGGGCGCAAAGGGGGCAAGGATGCCGAAGAAGCGGCTTTGGATAATACGGATAAGGGCGTTGCGGCGTCGCCTCAGGGAACTGCGGGACAGTGGAAAGATAGACAGAAAAACCTACAGGATGCTTTACAGGAAGGCGAAAGGCGGGGAGTTCAAGAGCGTTGCGCATCTGAATACATATATAAAGGCGAATTTCAAGATAGAGTTGGATACGGAGTGAGTGTTGCAAAATGGCACGGGGAGCGGTCTATAGAGTGTCGTTTAGGCGGAGAAGAGAAGGAAAAACGAATTACCGGAAACGGTTAAGGCTCTTGCTCAGCGGCAAGCCGAGGGTGGTGGTCCGGAAGAGCAATCGCCAAATAAGAGTGCAGCTTGTCGTTCCTGACGCCAAAGGCGACCACACGCTCATCTCCGCGATCTCTTCAGAGCTGAAGAAGTATGGTTACGACGGCTATGCAGGGAACACGCCGGCAGCTTACCTCACAGGGCTGCTGCTCGGCGTCAGGGCGTTGAATGCCGGTTATGCCGAAGGAGTCTTGGACATCGGCTTGCACACGCCGTCCCGGGGCTCCAAGGTCTTTGCAGCGTTAAAAGGCGCTATAGACGCGGGCATGGAAATCCCGTGCAGCGAGGAGATTTTTCCCGATGATGCAAGGATACGAGGCGAGCATATCGCCGCATATAAAGACGATACGGCGATAGTTGAAAGTTTCGAGCGTGCGAGGCAGAAAATATTAGAAGAGCTGCGTGAGGACGCTACTAAAAAGGTGGCAGGGAATGGAGGAGCATGAGTTAGAGGCGTGGGAGCCGAGAACGAGGCTCGGGAAGCTTGTGAAGGATGGTAAGATAAAAACGATCGAGGAGGCGCTTAAGTCGGAGTACCCTTTGAAGGAGATTGAAATTGTGGATTATCTGCTGCCAGACCTTGACGAAGAGGTTCTCGACATAAGTTTAGTGCAGCGGATGACGGATTCAGGGAGGCGGACGAAATTCCGAGTCTGCGTCGCTGTCGGCAATCGAGACGGTTATGTGGGCGTCGGGCTCGGCAAGGATAGCCTCGTGGGCGACAGCATCGTGAAAGCGGTCAGGAATGCGAAGCTAAATTTAATATACGTGGAGCGAGGCTGCGGCTCGTGGGAATGCACTTGCGGTGGGAAGCACTCCGTCCCGTTCACGGTTACAGGGCAGTCGGGAAGCGTCCGTGTCACGTTAAAGCCTGCGCCGAAAGGTTTGGGCATCGCCGCCGGGAAGACGCAGAAGAAAGTTTTAGAACTTGCGGGTATACGCGACGTGTGGACATTTTCTATGGGCGAGACGAGAACGACGTTTAACACAGCAAAGGCGACGCTCGACGCCTTGAAGAAGACGACGCTGATGCGGGTTTAGTTGTTGAGTGCAGGTAGTTGGTGAGTTTTATGTATGCGGTTGTTAGGCTAAGAGGGACGGTGGGCGTCCGTGCCGACATAAAGGATACGTTGAAAATGCTCAGGTTACACAAGGTCAATCATTGCGTCCTCGTCGAGGAGAACGAGTATTACAAGGGCATGCTCCAAAAAGTCAAGGACTACGTGGCATGGGGGGAAATTTCGAAGGAGACGCTAAAGCAGCTCTTAGAACTGCGGGGGCGGCTTGACGGCGGGAAGCGGTTGACTGATGAATACGTGAAAGAGCACACGCCTTTCTCTTCCATAAAGGAGCTCGCATACGCCATCTACGAGGGGAAGCTGAAAATAAAGGACGTGCCGGGGCTGAAGCCCGTATTTAGGCTGCACCCCCCCAGAAAGGGGCATCGCGGCATAAAAAAGAGCTTTAAGGAGGGCGGCGAGCTCGGCTATCATGGGGAGAAAATAAACGAATTGTTGTATAAAATGAGATAGTTTGAGGGTTTGAGACGAGCTGTTTTCAAAGCAGCCAGTTTTGACACCGCTTAGCAATCATGAGAAGCCGAAAGATTTTTAGCCACAGCCTCTTTTCTAGCAGCTGCTCGGCAGTCGCCCAGCCCACATCCTGCC
>QMVQ01000062.1 GCA_003661185.1 Candidatus Alkanophagales archaeon
GTAGGAATTAGCTGCAACGTCTTCTTAAACCAGCAACACCGTCACAAATACCCTCTACATATCAAATACTTTGCATCTACGAGTTGCGACTCGTCGAGGCTCAGCGCAAACCGCAAGTCTCCGAGCAAGTGCTCCCGCTCCTCAGGAAGCTTGGCGTCGGGGATGGGGTATGGATTAGAGACGTGGTCGAAACTCACCCAGCTACTGACTTCGAGGTTTTCGATGATGGTATGGGCTTCTTCTAAAACCTCATGCGGCGTGAGCAGCTCAAGCTCGCCACTCACATATTTATCGTGCATCGGCGTGCCGGGCAACGGGACGAGCGTCCTAAACCTGATGAAGTTCGGGTTTATTTCGTTAAGAACTCTTGCAGTTTCGAGGGCATGCTCCCTTGTTTCGAAGAACTCCCTGCCACCAAGCCCCAGAATCACATATTCAGAAATCTCAAAGCCCGCCGCCTTCGCCTTCCGCCCCGCCGTTATCATCTCCTCGGCACTCGCTCCCTTCCTGACACGCCGCAAAAGCTCGTCACTGCCGGTTTCAAGTCCTAAATGCAACCTTGTTAGCCCCGCCTCCCGTAGCGCCCGCAGATATTCTTCCCTCTTCCTGACAATGGTCTTCGCCCGTGCATAGCTCGTCACCCGCCTCAGGCTCGGAATCTTAGCACGCAAAAACCTCAAAATCTCAACAAAATCCTCAGTTTTGATGATAGGACTGTCAGAGTCGCCGATGAACGCCGTTTTAGGTTCACGCCCGTAGGCAGCGTTGTAGAAAAGCTTTGCAACTTTTATATCCTTTTTTATCTCCTCCACATCTCTTCGCTCGAATTTCATACCTTTATACATAGCGCAGAACGTGCACTTGTTCCAGGGACAGCCCCTCGTAACCCTCAGCAGCAAACTCTGTTCCGCACCCTCATTCGGCGGGCGAAATGGTGGCATTTCGTAAATCATGCGGCGTCGCCCTCCAGAATCGTGCCCACGCCGATTAAGTGCCATCTTGCGCCTATTCTCCTGCTTATCGCTACACGGGCGCCGACCTCCGCACAGACAGGGCGGCTGAGCCGCACCTCTGCAGCATCTTTTGAGATGCTTTTCACGACGCCAAGGGTCGTTGCGGTGCCGACGCTTAACATGAACCGCTCGCCCACCTTTATGGGCATGACTTTGATCTCTTCTTCAGTGCCGACAGCACGCTCAAGCAAGCGAACACCCAGCTTAAAGCCGTTCCAGACGGGCGGCAGCGTCCCCGGCTTCCCAACAACATGCCCTACCATGGAGTCGCTCTTAGTCATCGCAGGGTCAAGTGTCGTGCCGATGCCGACGAGCCCGCCGGGCGTCGCCTCCTCAAGCCTAATACTTCCAGACATTATGCTCGTGACCTTCGTGAGCATCGGCTGCCAGAGCTCCTTGCCGCCCACTGACCTTCCGGGGCGTATTTCTATTTCGTCACCGACTCTTATCCTGCCTTGTAGCAAGGAACCCCCTATCACACCGCCTTTAATCTTATCTATGGGCGTCCCGGGCTTGTTCACGTCGAAGGAGCGGGCGATGAGCATGCGTGCCGGCTTGCTTAAATCTCTCTCCGGCGTTGGTATCGTTTCTTCTATCTCTTGTATAAGCAGGTCTATGTTAACCTTCTGTTGCGCCGACACCGGCACTATCGGTGCCTTCTCGGCAACAGTTCCCTCCACAAACTCCTTTATCTGCCAGTAATGTTCTATGATCTCTTCTCGAGAGAGAAGGTCTATTTTGTTCTGGACGATGACGATTCTATCTATACCGATGATGTCCAGAGCCATAAGATGCTCCTTGGTCTGCGGCTGCGGGCACGGCTCTGACGCTGCTATCACGAGGATGGCGCCGTCCATGATTGCGGCGCCGCTCAGCATCGTCGCCATCAACGTCTCGTGCCCGGGCGAGTCCACGAACGATACAGTCCGTAACTCGTTGGTCTTAGAGCCACAATGCTCACACTTTTCAGCGACCGTGTAGCAGTCAGGCTCCGGACACTTTGGACACTTCCTGAACGTCGCATCTGCGTAACCCAATCTTATGGATATGCCTCTTTTAAGCTCTTCGCTGTGCTTGTCCGTCCAAACGCCCGAAAGTGCGTTCACGAGCGTCGTCTTCCCGTGGTCCACATGTCCCACCACTCCGAGGTTCACACAAGGCTTCTTCTTCGACTTCGCTCTTGCCGTCTGCGCACACCCCCCTTTGCCGTGATTTAGTTCCCTGCTAAGCTTTTTATTCTGTTCTTCCTATATTAATCGCACTATCATTTAAAGGTGAGAAAATGGCTGAGAGGCTGCCAGAGCGTGGCAAGATTTGGATGAACGGGGAATTTGTGGACTGGAAAGACGCCAAGGTTCATGTTCTCTCGCACACCTTGCACTACGGCTCAGGCGTCTTCGAAGGAATCCGCTGCTACGCCACCGAGCGAGGTTCTTTCGTCTTCAGGCTTAAGGAGCACGTAGACCGCCTCTTCTGGTCAGCAAAGCTCTACTGCATCGAAATCCCATACTCTCATGCCGAAATAACGGAGGCAATAAAGGAGACGATAAGAGTTAACGAGCTGAAAGCCTGCTACATCCGCCCCATCGTGTTCTACGGCTACCATAACCTCGGAGTGCATCCCGGCGGCTGCCCTGTGGAGTGTGTGATTGCGGTATGGGAGTGGGGCGCCTACCTCGGCGATGAGGCGCTCAGGCGGGGGATAAGATGCACGTTCTCGGCGTGGCACCGCTTGCATTCGAGGATGGTGCCCGTGACCGCGAAGGCGGTCGGGCATTACGTAAATTCGATGCTCGCCGTCATGGACGCCCGCAGCAAGGGGTTCGATGAAGCTCTAATGCTGGATGCGAACGGCTACGTCTCCGAAGGCTCCGGCGAAAACCTATTCATCGTGCGTGACGGCGTCATCTACACGCCCGGGCTCGAATCCTCAATCCTCCCCGGAATCACGAGAGACTCCGTCATTAAAATAGCAAGAGACCTCGGCTTCGAAGTTGTGGAGAAGCCGCTGACCGTCGGCGAGGTTTTGATAGCCGATGAGGCTTTCTTCACAGGCACCGCCGCTGAAGTCACGCCAATCCGAGAAATCGACTTCAGAACTATCGGCGACGGCAAGGTCGGACCCATCACGAAAGCCATACAGAATAAGTTCTTCGACGTCGTGAACGCACGAGACGAGAAATACATGCATTGGCTTGAGCCTGTTTACGAATAACAGCAGGTGCGGCAAAATCAAAGTGGGTGAAACGAATGGAAGTCATAACGAAAGAGTTAAGCTTCCAGACGAGGGGCGAAGTTGAGATAATCGACCTAACGAGCAAAATAAACGAGAAACTAAAGGAAGCTGGGGTGAGCGACGGCATCGTGACCGTCTTCGTTCCGGGCGCCACCGCCGCCATAACGACCATAGAATACGAGCCGGGGCTTTTAAAGGACTTGCCCGCTGCCCTCGAACGGCTGTTCCCCAAAGATATATGGTACGAGCACGAGCGCCGCTGGCACGACGGCAACGGGCACTCGCATGTGCGAGCGGCGTTCCTCGGACCGGGCTTGACTGTCCCCTTCAAAAACAAAAGAATGCTTCTCGGCACGTGGCAGCAAGTCGTCTTCGTAGAACTTGACAATAAACCAAGAGCAAGAAAAGTGATTTTGCAAATCTTAGGCTGTTGATTTTTAGCGTGTTGCGATAAGAGCGAGACGCACTGGCTAATGCGAGGCGTTGGCGGCGAGGGCATTCAGGGCACTACCACGTCAGGCACGTCACGCCTTACCACGTGTAAGAAAGAGCAGCGTGCTCGCAGACGCTCTCACAACGCTCGTCCCGTCGCTTGCATGCAGGGCAGATGTAGCCGATGCTGTTCACGAACTCGTCCTTAACACGCACGACAGTCTTTCCGTAGTCGTCAGGGGCAAGCTCAAGAATGTCGTTCGGGCAGACTTCGACGCACCGACCGCAGCCGTCACACCTATCGGTATCAACAATCAAATAATACTCTCCTGAGCCGTCGGCGTAGCCGTAATGCGCTATCAAACGCCCCACCAACCTTTTACGCCTAAACCTGCTCCAGTGCCTCTTTTGCGAAGAGCGCAGCGCCGAGAGCGCCGACGATTTGTGGTTCTTCTGCAATCAGCGCCTTCAATCCGACCTTTTCCTCGACTTTTCGCACGACGCCGACGTTCTTTGCGATGCCGCCGGTGATTGCGAAGTCCTTTTCGATGCCCACTCTGTTCAGAAGGGCAAAAACCCTGAGGGCAACAGCCTCGTTTATGCCCGCAAGAATGTTTTTCTTGTCAACGCCCTTCCGCAGCAGCGCTAAGACTTCGGACTTCGCAAAGACGACGCACGCCGAGCTTATCTTCGCAGCCGACATCGCTTCAAGCGAAAGCCCCCCAAGCTCCTCAAGCGGCAATTCCATAGTCTCAGCTATTATT
Source organism: Candidatus Alkanophagales archaeon (assembly GCA_003661185.1). GTDB lineage: Archaea > Halobacteriota > Syntropharchaeia > Alkanophagales > B39-G2 > Alkanophaga > Alkanophaga liquidiphilum. The sequence goes on from QMVQ01000062.1 coordinate 4,446, forward strand.
TCAAAGAAACGCCCGGTGCCTGCAGCGCACTTGTCATTCATTGCGAAGTTTTGCACTTTTCCGGAGGCGTCGCAGCGTATCGCCTTGCAATCCTGTCCGCCCATGTCGAGAATCGTGCGCACCGACGGGAAAAGAAAGACGGCGCCCTTTGCGTGACAAGAGATCTCAGTGATGTTCTTGTTTGCGAACGGAACGATGACACGCCCGTAGCCGGTCGAGACCACGTATTCAAGGTCCTCAAGACTGAGCTCTGCCCTCTCAAGAGCGCTGTTCATCACTTTTTTCGAGGTTCCCTCACTATCAACGCCAGTCGGAATTATGGCGTATGCCCGTATTTTTGAATCTTCGAGGATTAGCGCCTTTGCAGTTAGCGAGCCGATATCGATGCCGGCGACGAGCATCATGCACCCCCCTCACACGCCTTCGCAGCGATTAAAGCGGCACCAAGGGCGCCGGCGATCTGCGGCGCCTCAGGCACCAGAATATTCTCGCCCGCTCTCGCTTCGAGCGCCCTGACGACGCCGACGTTCCTCGCGACACCGCCCACAAGCGCAACGTCCTTTTCGATGCCCACTCTGTTCATCATTCCGAATATCCTGTTAGATATGGACTCATGGACGCCGGCGATAATGTCTTCGACTGGCGTTTTCTTGTGGATGTAAGAGATGACCTCTGACTCGGCGAAGACGACGCACATGCTGCTGATTTTCGCAGGCTCCTTCGCTTTCAGTGAGAGTTCGCCGAGCTTTTCGACGCCGACGCCGATGACCTTTGCGAGCGTGTCGAGGAACATTCCGGTGCCGGAGGCACATTTATCGTTGGCAGTGAAGTCTTCCACTCTGCCCTTCTTGCTCAGCCGGATAACCTTGCAGCTCTCAGCTCCAATGTCCACGACCGTCCTCACCGACGGAAAGAGGTGGCGTGCGCCGACGGCGTCGCAGCGGACATCCGTCTTCACCTCGTGCGCAAACGCAACTTCCTTCCTGCCAACGCCCGTCGCCACTACGTAGTCCAGAGAATCGAGCGTTGCGCTCACGCCTCGCTCCGCCAAGCTTTTCAGTGCCTCGTTTATCGCAGTTCTTGCGGCGGTGGCAGCGTCGTCGCCGGTGATGAGCGTTGTGGTCGCCGCAACTTCCCCGTCCTTCAATATTACGGCTTTTACTGTCAGCGAGCCCACATCTACGCCCGCAACAAGCATCTTACCTCCCACCTCACCGCCCTACTCAAGCATCTCAAAAAACTCTTCCACCCTCGCCCTCGCCTGCTCCACCGGGTTGTTCCTCGGGTCGAAGATATCGCCGTCGAGCACGAGCATCGGCACATCGAATTCCTCTCTGAGCAAGTCCTTAACCATCTTGACCGCACTGCAAATTGTCCGGCAGCCCCAATGCGCAAAGTAAATCACAGCATCAATGTCGTAATCCTTCACGATTTCGCGGTATCTATCGAGATTAAGCACGCCCGGACCGTTCCCAAGAGACGGAAACCTCGCCTCAAGCGTCTTCCTCGCAAGGCTTTCCAGCGGCTTCGCCGCATCCATTTCGATTTTCGGAGCATAGCCCACCATTTCCATGACGACTTTCGCCTTGTATTCGAGCTCAAGCCACTGGAGGATGCTCAGGAAGCTCTGCGGGACGAGCGGCGCCCAAAGGAGCCTGTATTTCTCCTCAAGCACGTTACCCTCTTTAATGCGGCGTTTCGCCACCTCCGCAACCATTGCGTAGAAATCAATGGCTGCCTGCGTGCCGCCGAGGAAGCTGCATGGGAAGAAATACTGTCCAAAAAGCTCCAAGCTCAGAAGCGGCGAGGGCTTCTTCTTCCTAAGCTCATTGACTTCCAGGTGCAACTCCTCGGCACGCTTCGAGAGCTCCACGACTTTTTTCAGGCGGGCCTCGCTCAGTTCCGTCCCAAAGGACTCAGTGAGGAACTTAAGAGCTCCCTCTAACTCGCCCGTCAAATATTCAATGCCATTCTTGTCCTTGGTATAGGGCACGTCGATGAAGAAGTGCGGGCACTTGTAACGGACTGCGACGAGCTCATGAACTTTCATGCCGCCGTCGCAAACGGGCTGAGTGCTCAGGACTGCGTCCGGCGGCGGTGCCTCTCCAGAAAGTGCCATCCCGGCGGCGGACTTCGTCGCCGAGCACAACTCACGTGGGTAACCAAAGCTCTCCGCAGCCTCCAGATATTTTAGAACGATGCCCTGCCGTGCGCAGACGCCGCCCCAGATTTCAGGATAGAAGGGCACGGCGTCCAGGGCGTAGCAAAGCTCTGACGGCAGGTAGTAAGCCATCCAAACAAGCTTCTTGCCGGCGTTCCTTGCGTCGAACGCACTTTTGAAGAAATTAGCCACAAACTGCGCATACTGCTTTTGGACCTCAGAATCTATTTGTGGAATCGTGGCTGCCAAAACCCCCACCTCCTAACTCAAACTCTCAATGAATGCTTGTATTCGAGTTTTCAACTGTTCCACGCCACTCAGCGCATATTCGCGGTCGAGCAGCAGGAGCGGGATGTCAAAGCCCTCTTCCTTCAATCGCTCTCGGAGCAACGGATATTCGCCGCCGTAAATGTCGCAAAACTTTAAGGCTTCGAAAATTATGCCATCAACGTTGAAATCGCCAGCCATTTTTATTATATGCTCGATGTGCGCTTCGTAGGGGTGCATGCGAGCGCAAAGAACTGGACTGAGGTAACGTCTTGCGAGCGCCTCCAGAGTGTCGCCGCCGACGTCCACGTCCTCCCAGAAATACCGGCTGCCGGTGCAGAGGTCATCCGCCACAACCACGCCGCCAGCGTCTTCGATAAGCTTCACGAACCCCGGATCGTCGAGGTCGCTTCCAGTAATCATTATCCTAGCATTGCTTTTGTATCGTTTGTCTCGTTGCTCTAAATTCTCAAAAAGCTCCTCCAGCAACGCCACATACTCCTCCTTCGGTAAGGACATTCCAGCTTTAACGACTTCCAGCGCCTCGGCGCCCGAAATCGGCGGCTCGTCCTCTCGCCTCAGCTCGTAGATTCTCCGAAGAAGTTCCCTCGCTCGGTTGTATGTTTTTATTGAGTTTTTCAAGGCTGAGTCGGAAATTTCGGCGCCTGAAAGGCGTTCAAGGCTGTTTTTGAATCTCAAAAGTTCGTCTTTGAAGTGAGCGACTGCGTTCTCAGCAGTTTTGTGCGGGAGACTGAGGATGAGTTTGAGCGGCGTGTCTAAGAAGAAATGCCAAGCGTCGTAGAGCCTGCGGATGTGGTCGCAGACGTTTGCGGTGACGACGCCGTCGAGGAAGTCGTAACGCCCGCCTAAAGCGAGTTCGAGCACGACCCTGTTGAAGGAGCAAATATTCGGATAAAGGTAGGCGTCTCCTTTCACGATAGTCACGGGAGCGCCCATTACCCTGAAAGGCAGCATGTCCGCTGCATGTATCAATTCCTCGGGAACGTAAGGGCAGACCCAGCCCACAACCTTCTTACCCTGCTCCTTCCAGCTCCTTGCGACCGCCTCTCTGTCGTCTAAAACCTCTCGCACTCGCTCAAACATCATGTTTGTTTCTGTGTTATTCGTATAAAAAAGCGCCGTTTTACACCCACACTTGCAGCTTACAAGTCCTAAGGGGCGGCGTGCTGACGTTCGCAAGTAGTATATCAAGCCACCGTCTTAGTCTCGTAAATCTTGCTAACTTCGGTAACCATTTACGTCCGTATGGCTTTCTCTGAGGCGCTCAGCCGTTTTACTTCCTTGCCTTCTTTACGATGATTCCCATGCCATTCTGCCCCAGATTCTTTACTATGGTAA
>QMVQ01000063.1 GCA_003661185.1 Candidatus Alkanophagales archaeon
ATCGTCAACAACGACGCTCAGAGTATTGGGGAAGGGTATTCCTATGCTTCCCTCCTTGTTAACCCCGTAAACAGGATTTGCGTGTGTTACCGGCGAAGTTTCGGATAGGCCATAACCTTCTACGAGCTTTCCACCGGTTATTTTTTCAAACTCCCTTTTAACCTCAATAGGCAGGGGGGCGGCGCCGCTAATGCAGACCCGCACCGAGCTTAAGTCATATTTGCTAACGTCAGGGTGCGTGCTTATGGCATTAAACAGCGTCGGCACCCCGCAAAATATCGTCACTTTATGCTTTTGGATCGCTTTTAATATCCTTCGTATGTCTCTTGGGTCAGGAATCAAAACGATCTTACAGCCCAAAAGTATGGGGGTGTTCAAACTCGTGGTCATTCCATAGACGTGGAAATAGGGGAGCGCGCCCAAGAACACGTCATCTGAAGAAACGTCGTTGACCCATTCGGCGTTCTGATATGCATTTGCGACCAAATTATAATGCGTAAGCATTACTGCTTTGGGCAAGCCTGTTGTCCCACCTGTATATTGGAAGGCAGCTACATCCTCCTTGGGGTTTATTTCAATAGTTTCGTCCGTAGGACTGAATTTCATAACGTCCTTCCAGTAAACAACATCCTTTTCGTCAATGCTGACCTTTTGCTTTCTAAGCGGATAAAGCACATTTAAAGGAAAGGGGAGGAAATCCTCTATCTTACAAACGACAACTTTCCGTATCAATCCTTCATCGAGTAAAGGTCTGATTCTTGGATATACGAGCTCCACAGCAAAAACTACGTCTACCTCGCTGTTCTCAACTAAATACCGCAATTCTCTCTCAGTATACATAGGATTGCACTGCACAACGATGCCTCCGGCTTTAAGAATGCCGAAATAACATGCTACGTAGTGCGGTGTATTTGGTAAATCTACTACAACCCTGTCACCTTTCCTTACACCCTCCGACTTGAGAAAAGAGGCAACTTTGTCTGCCATCTCATCCAGCTCTTCATAACTTATCTTCTTACCAAAAAAGTCCAAAGAAATCTTGTTAGGATATTTTTTAGCTGAATTTTCTAACAAAGTATTCAAAGGCACTTTAGGACAGTCTATATGCCCTCTAACTCCCTCATCGTAATGTTTTAGCCAGACCCTTCTTATCTCATCGTCCCTAATTTCAAAGAGATTTCTGCCCTCAACACCTAAGATACTTGTAACATTTGCCATGATTATAAATGAATTATCAATCTAAAAATAGCCTTCCCGTAACTCTCGTCTTTTCCGCTCAAGATAAGAATATACGGCACCGTGCGGCGTCCCATTGACGAGCATCTCGACGGCAGCCCTCGCCACCCTCACCTGCTCGGGGTAACCGATGATGCTGGTGGTCTTGCCGTAAACTGAAATTTTCGTGCCCGTCAGCTCCTCGATGTGCTGGCGGGTCCGCCCGCCTCTTCCAATAATTCTGCCTTTTACTCGCCGTAAAGCGTTTTCGGAGAGGTAGGACAAGCTTATTATGTCGAGGATGCGGGCATCGTCGTCAAGTAAGGCGAACGCCTTTTCGGGAGAGAAGCCACGAGCTATTGCGCGCACGACGTCGACGACGCGCAACGCCATCAATGGGTCCCTCGTCCGGATCACGACGCTCCCGTCCCTGCTGTCCACCTCTATTCTACTCGACGTTCTACTTTCGAGCTCAGCCTTCGTGCTGCCGCCTTTTCCGATGAGCACTCCTATTCTGTCTTGCGGTATCCGGACGTAGTGCTCAGAGACCGCCCATTCCTCGTTCTCAACCGCCTCAGCCTCATCCACAACTACCTCGTTCTTATCTGCCTCGTCCCGTCTCTTTTCGTCCTCCATTCTCCACCAGCCTCAAAATCTCATCCTCAGAACATTGCACGCTCAACTTTTTAAAAAACGTGGCAACGTTTCTTACATCTCGCCTTAAGAAGGCTTCGGCGTTCGGATGGCTCAGGAGCACCGCTTGTCCGAAGTCTATGAGCACCGGGCGTATGTTCTCGCTTTCAATGTAGCCTTCAGCCATGATGTTGAACTCGCTGAGGTCGGCGTGGACAAGCCTTGCACCGTTATACAGGAGCCGCATGTAAGAGACCAAATCTTTGAAAATGCGTTTGGCGTCAGCTTTGTCGATGTCGTTGGCGACCTCCCGCAACAGCGGCTCGGGCACGCCGTCCACGCCGATGAACTCCATGACGAGGACGTTTCTGTCGGCGGCAACCGGCTTCGGGACTCGCACGCCGGCGTCCGCCGCCCGCTTCAAGTTACGAAACTCCTTCTTCGTCCATGCAAAGACCATGCTACGCTTGTTCTTCTTTATATTTTCGAAGCGGGGGTCGCCAATGATGTATTCGTGCATGGCGTCGAACGTGCTCGTCTCGATTTTGTAAATTTTCACGGCAATTTCTTTCATCCCAGTGACGCTTTTGTCAGAGAGGGCATGGAAGACGTTGGCTTCTTTGCCCGTGCTCACGGGTCCGCCCATCGCCGTTATGATGCGCCGTTTCGCAAGCTTGTAGAGGCATTCGAGCGTTGGGATGTCAAAAACATACTCCTCGACCTTTCTATCCTCTTGCGTTCTCCTGCGGGTTCTCGCCCGCTTCCGCTCCCACCTCAGCCACTCCTCTATTTCAAATAGCCCTTCCTCTCCAGCCATGCCACCTGTGGTCTCGTATATTTCCAAACGACGTCTGCTTTCTCGTCCTGAAACTCCCAAGGCACGACAATGACGACATCGCCGACGTGCATCCAGACACGCTTTCGCATCTTCCCCGGTATTCTCACCATCCGCTTAACGCCGTCCATGCACCGAACGATCATATGATTCGCTCCGAGCATCGTCTCAACAATGCCAAGAACCTCCCGCCGCTCCGGGTTCGGGATGCGGACCCTGATAACCTCTCCACCAATCTCGCCTATCGCCTCGTTCACTCCGCCCTTCTTGCGTTCTGCGGCATTTTCCGCTTTACTCTTTTTCTTTGTCAGCCCCTACACCCGTTAGTCAGTTGAGAAATAGTAATATTAAAGAGTATCCCATAGATATGGTGGCATGAGGTTGAGGAGGGGTTTTTTACTTTTACTGAAAAGGCTTCTGAGGAGGAGGAATACGAAGATTGGAATATACGGGGCACCAAATGCTGGGAAGACGACACTGGCAAACAGAATACTCCACGACTTCTTAGACCATGGTGAAGAGATGGGAGTTGTCTCTGAGATTCCACACGAGACGCGACGAGCTTACCGCAAGGAGGGCATTCTCATTACCGCAAAAGGCGCAAAGCTCAAAGTGGACATCGTGGATACGCCCGGGCTCGCAACGAAAATCGATTTCCACGATTTCATACCCTACGGACTTAGCGAAGAAGAAGCGAAGAAAAGGGCGAAAGAAGCGACAGAGGGCGTCATCGAGGCCATAAAATGGCTCGATGACCTTGACGGCGTCCTCCTCGTTATGGACGCCACGGAAGACCCATTCACGCAGGCGAACATCGTCATCATTGGGAATCTCGAGGCTCGTGACATCCCCTTCATCATCGTAGCGAATAAAATGGACTTGGAAAACGCGGTGCCGGCGAGAATAAAAAATGCGTTCCCGCAGCACGTCGTCGTGCCGATTTCTGCGCTTAAGGGCGAGAATATGGAAAAGCTGTATGAGGAGATGGCCCGTTGCTTTAGGTGATGCGTATGAGCGGGAGCGGAGAAGAGAGGAACATAAAGCTGGACCTGATATCCGAGGAGCGAATGGCATCAATGACTTCCATGGAAAAAATACGGTTCATCCTCGACGGGGTGAAGCTCGGAAACATCGTCGTTTTAGAAGGCGGACTCACGCCGGAGGAGCAGATGAAACTCATAGAGATGACGATGTCCGAGATAAGTGAGGACTTCACGGGCATAGAAATAGGGAGTTATCCGCTGAAAAGAGGCTTCTTGAGGCTGCGGCGGCGGACGAGGCTCACCATCGTTGGACCGGCGAACATGATGAAGACTATAAAAAAAGACAAAGACCTAATAAGGGCAATAATTTCAATAGTTTAAAATGCCGCACAAGTGCACGAGGTGCGGGAAAGTATTTCATGAGTTGAGCGAGGATATGCTCCAAGGCTGCCCCACATGTGGCAGTAAAACGTTCTTCTACGTGCGGAGTGCCGCCGCGCAAAAACTTGCGGAGAGAATAAAGGTAATAACTGGCATTGGGGAGGGGCAAGAAGCTGGAACCGAGGCTGATGAGGCATTAGAGGCTCAGGCGCAAAACCTGCAACTCGACATCGAAAGCATACGGATTTTAAAGCCCGGCGTCTATGTGCTGAACCTTGAGGCGTTGTTCAGAAAAGAGGGGATAATCATGGGGATAAAAGAGGACGGCAAATACGTCATACATCTGCCGTCTTTATTTAAAACGAAACGGAAACGGAGAGAGGAGAAGTGATGGAGAGCCTCAAGTGCATCTTCGTGGACTGGCAATATGCATACGAGCTTTGCAAGGACGTTTTCCTGAAGATAAGAGCGTCGGGCTTCAGACCGGATGTTGTGATCGCCGTTGCTCGAGGCGGCTGGTTCCTTGGGCGGGCACTTTGCGACTTTTTTCTCATAAAGGAGTTGTTCAGCGTGAAGGTAGAGCACTGGGGCGTCGCCGCCACCGAGGGGCGAGCGGAGCTTAGATGCTGGCTCGACGAAAACGCCGCCCGCCGCGTCGAGGGTAAGAACGTATTGATAACCGATGATATCACCGACACTGGCGACAGCCTCCGCATACTCTTAGAGCACTGCCGTCGCAGTTTGAATGCAAAAGAGGTGCGAACCGCCACGATGCAGCACAAGACAAGCTCCTCTATAACTCCTGACTACTACGGCGAGGTCTTAAAAGAGTGGAAATGGGTGATTTACCCGTGGAGCATCCACGAAGACCTCTTCACACTCATCCCGAAGGTCTTAGGTGAGGGAAAGACTATCGAACAAATAAAAGAGCGGCTGCGGGATGCCTTCGACATCTATATTTCGCAGAACACGCTCGAAGAAGTCCTCGAAAACATGCTGCATCACGGTAAGGTGGAAAAAAAAGGGAAACTTTGGACGCCGGCGGCGCAGTAACTCGGCGTTAAGTTGAGCGTTGCTGTCCGAAGTATTCGTAGAAGCCGCCTCGACTACCTTTCCAGCGTTTGGGGTCGCCTTTAAAGCCGGCGGTGATGAGCTGGCGCATGAGCGGCGGCGTTCGCCATTTAGAGTCGCCAGTTAGTTTATACATTTCCTCCCAGACCTTTGCTCGCAGCTCCAGTCCAATCCAATCTGTGAACTCAAACTGCCCCATAGGATGATTGTAACCGTATTTCAGGATGATGTCCACGTCCTTCGGGGTTGCAACCCCCTCCTCCACGATTCTGATGGCTTCCACGGCGAGAGCGTGGCTGAGTCTGATGGACGGGAAGCCGGTGCCCATATCTTTGACAACGGCAATCACACGCCCGAGCTGTTCGGCGAGCCTCTTCGAGACTTCCAAGGTCTCATCGGAAGTCAATAACCCCCTAACTATCTCAAGAAGCTTCATAACAACGACGGGCTGGAAGAAGTGCATGCCGATGACCTTTTCGGGACGTTTTGTCGCCGCTGCAATTTGCGTGACGGGCAGCGAGGACGTGTTTGACGCCAGAATCGTATGCTCAGGGCATATCTCGTCAAGCTCGGCAAAAACCTTCTTCTTCAGTTCTAAGCTCTCGGGCACCGCCTCTATGACGTAATCGGCATCATTACATGCGTATTTGAGGTCGGTCGTCACTTCTATACGGCTGAGAGCCGCCTCTGCCTCTTCCCTTGTCATCTTGCCCTTCTCGACAGTTTTTTCGAGACCCCAGCGCCCGCTCTTTATCTCCTCCATGCCAGCTTTTAGAATCCCATCGCTGATGTCACGGGCGACAACCTTGAAGCCATGCTGGGCGCAGAGTCTCGTAATCTCCCGCCCCATCACTCCAAAACCTATTACGGCTATCTTCTCAATCTCCACATGCTCACCTCCCCCTAAACTCAGGCTTTCGCCGCTCAAGGAACGCCTTCATGCCCTCAGCCTTGTCCTCGGAAGCAAAGCAGACGCCGAGCGCCTGCGACTCGAACCGCAGCCCGGCATCGAGCGGCGTGTTCATCGCCACGTTAATCGCACGCTTTATGAGACGTAATGCCAGCGGGCTTTTACTTGCTATCGTTTTTGCGAGTCCCATTGCCACTTCTTCGAGCTTTTCGGTCGGCACGACCTTCTCAACGAGCCCTATACGTTCAGCTTCTTTTGCGTCTATGATATTGCCAGTGAAGCATAGCAGCTTTGCCATCCCAGGTCCAACGAGCCGAGGGAGGCGTTGTGTGCCGCCAGCGCCCGGCATTATTCCCAAATTTACCTCCGGCTGCCCAAACTTCGCATTTTCCGCTGCTATCCGGAAGTCGCACGCCATCGCAAGCTCCAGCCCGCCACCGAGGCAGAAGCCGTTGATCGCTGCAATCACGGGCTTGCTGAAATCCTCGATGCGCTTGTAGAGCGTCTGACCGCCGAGTGACGACTCCGAAAACTCCATAATCTGTTTAAAGCTCATTTCGGACAGCACTTTTATGTCGGCGCCGGAGACGAACGTTTTATTGCCGGCGCCCGTGATGACGACCGCTCGCACGCTTTCATCCTTTTCAACATCGTCAAGCGCCACAAGCAGCTCTTTCCTCGTCTCGATGTCGAGGGCGTTCCTCGACTCCGGGCGGTTTATTGTTATTTTCGCAATGCCCTCCGCCTTTTCAAGTATGACGTTTTTGAACAAAGCAATCCCCTATTAAATTTCCGGAGTAAAAGTAGAAGGATGCTTGTGGACGTGACGATAAAGTTGAAAAGAGGGGTTACGGACCCGGAGGGGGAGAACACGAAGAAGGCACTTACGCTGTTGGGCTTCAAGAACGTGCAATCAGTAGGTGTGATGAAGACCTTCAGAATAGAAATGGATTGCGGTGACGAGGCAGAAGCGGTGAAACAAGCGGAGGAGATGTGCAGGCGATTGCTTGCAAACCCTGTTATACACGAATACGAGATAAAAGTGGTGAGGGGGTAGAGAATGCCGCAGCCGGAGCAGCCGAGGTTCGACCCCTGGGGCTCAGCCGTCATCGATTACTCAAAAGTGTTCACGGAGTTTGGAATATCGAGGTTCGAGGGGCTTCTGCCGAGAGTTAAGGAGCCACATCTTTACATGCGTCGCCGCATTGTAATGGGGCATCGGGACTACGAGCTTATTTTGGAGGCGATGGAGCGGCGCCGTCCGTTTGCGGTGATGAGCGGCTTTATGCCTTCAGGAAAACTGCACCTCGGCGGGAAAATGGTCATGGACGAAATCATCTGGCACCAGCGGATGGGCGCTGCGGCGTTCGTCAGCATTGCCGACATGGAAGCGCATGCCGTTCGCCGCATATCTTGGCGTGAGTGCAAGAAGATTGGCGTCTTCGAATATATACTCAGCCTGATCGCCCTCGGCTTCGACCCGCACAGGGGCTTCATTTACTTCCAGTCTGAAAACAGGTTGCTACAAGACCTCGCCTTCGAACTGGGTTGCGAGGCTAACATCGGAGAGCTGAGCGCAGTTTACGGCTTCTCCAGCGACGTCAACGTCTCGAAGTGCGTCAGCGTGCTCATGCAGAGCGCCGACATCCTGCAGCCGCAACTCGCAACGTTCGGCGGACCAAAGCCAACGGTAATTCCTGTTGGTTTCGACCAAGACCCGCATATCCGATTAACGAGGGACGTTGCCTCAAGGGTGCGGCTCTTCACCGTCGAGCTCGTCAAAAATGGGGATGAATGTGTGAGGGTCAGGGCGAAGACGGAGGACGCCGCCTCTGCGCTCACGGAGGTTACGAGCAAGCTCGGCGGCGAGAAGCGAGCTTACGAGATGCATGTTGATGTCTACGGCGAGCCTTTCGAAGTGGTGGAGCGTGTGGTCAGGGAGGTAGAAATTGAGCTCGGCGGCTACGGCTTTTACCCGCCGGCAGCGACGTTCCACCGCTTCATGCGTGGGCTCGGCGGCGGGAAGATGTCGTCGTCGAAGCCTGAGAGCTACATAGCGCTGACGGAGCCGCCGAGGGACGCCGCTGCGAAGGTAATGAACGCAAAGACCGGCGGGCGGGCGACTCTGGAAGAGCAGCGGAAGCTTGGCGGCGTTCCCGAGGAGTGCATAGTTTACGAGCTTCTGATGTTCCACCTCATCG
>QMVQ01000064.1 GCA_003661185.1 Candidatus Alkanophagales archaeon
ATCGTAACGTTATTAGCATTGCTGACCTCTCTTAGTCTTGATTCTAAGTCCCACAAACTTCCACATACGCTTCTCACTCTATATAACCGTCTCACTCCTCAAAGTTTTCCTCTTTTGGTGCTTCTACTCTTTTTTCAAATTTGCTGAGCTTGCAGCCGTATTTGCTCTCAAGCAATTCATTCTCGCTTTTACTGCGGCTATCTGAGAAATTATCTTTAACCACTTATATCCACAATTTCACCCTTGAGACCCTTTTACCGTTATACTCTGGACAGTGTTAGACTTAAATTTAAGGACGGGTTGGGCAAAAACATCGTTTTTATCTTTAGCTGAGACGCATTTCCAAACATGAAAATCCTGATACTCGGCATAGGCAACCCGATACTGCGGGACGATGGCATCGGCGTTCACGCTGCCAACGCATTCAAAGAGGCTTTAAAGCAGCTGAATGATGCTGATTTTGCGGAAAACGTAATAATAGAAGTGGGAGAGGCAAGTACCGGCGGCTTTAACGTCCTTGAGATGCTTTTGGGCTACGAGAAGGTCATAATAATTGACGGAATAGTCGCAGGCGGCAAGGCAGGCGAGGTTTACCGACTTGAGCTTAAGGATTTCTCGAAGGCTTTGCACTTCACGTCGCCGCACGACACAAACATTATCACCGCCTTGGAGTTCGGCTACAAGTGCGTGCCGCAGGAGATGCCACGAGACATCGTGATTATTGGCGTTGAGGTCGAGTGCGTTGACGAATTCGGTACGGAAATGACACCAAGCGTCAAGAACGCCGTTCCTAAAGTCGTAGACATGATTTTTGAGGAATTACAAGGTGTTTTCAAAGCAAGACCTAACGTGACAGAGGCAGGCGAGCGGCAGGAGCAAGAACGCATAAGCAAAACGGCGTAGCTCCGAGCGCTGTGGGCTGCGTGCTCGGCGTGCGACTTTTCAAAATGCACCGTAAGCCCCTTGAAGGTTGGGGGTCGCTGCGGCGGGCGTCGTCGCAGTAGATAACAAGTCCTTAAAGCCGTAAGCCTACACGCCCGAAACGAGAAATTAAATTGAAGCCAATTTTAGGAAGATGTTGCTGCTAATCCCCTTTAAAGGAGGGCAGGGGAGGGGTGGGAAAAGTTTTTATAGCTTGCGGTCAATGGATGAGTAACGAGGCTGTGGGTATAACCTGCGGTCAGGAGCTGCGTGCTCAGCTCGAAGGGGAGCGCCGCAGCAATCGGCACACTCCCCAACCTCCCAAGCTTCCGGTGGAAGCCTCCGACTCGGGGGAGGAGGTCACAGAGGTGGTTAAATGTTCGAGCTCAAGGAAGAGCACGTCATGCTGCGGGACATGGTGCGGGAGTTCGCCGAGCGTGAGCTGGCGCCGAGGCTTGCAGAGTTCGAGAGTGCGGGGCGGCTCCCCGAAGACGTCATCAGAAAAATAGCAGAGCTCAACCTCTTCGGGCTGGCGTTTCCGAAGGAGCTTGGCGGCGCCGATGCAGGACTCATGGGCTACGTGCTTGCGGCGGAGGAGCTTGCGAGGGTCTCAGTCGATGCCGCATTCATGTGCTCAGTGAGCATCGGCGCCACGTATCCGCTGTTGTTTGCCGGTAGCGAGGAGCAGAAGGAGAAGTACTTGAAGCCAATGGTGCGTGGCGAGAAGCTCGGAGCGTTCGCACTCACAGAGCCGAACGCCGGGAGCGACGCCGCTTCCATCGAGACCGTCGCCATAAAGGAAGGCGACGAATACGTGCTCAACGGGCGTAAGGTTTTCATTACGAATGCATCCATTGCCGACACTTACATCGTGTTCGCCTACACTGATAAGAGCAAGGGGGCGAAGGGCATAAGTGCGTTCATTGTCGAGAGAGGCATGGAAGGTTTCTCCTTTGGGAAGATTGAAGACAAGCTTGGCATGCGGGCGTCAGTTGTCGGCGAACTCGTGTTTAATGAGTGCCGGGTGCCCGTTGAGAACCTCCTCGGCAACGAGGGCGAGGGCTTCAAGATTGCGATGGCGACGCTCGACCGTGACCGCACCGGGCTGGCAGCAGTTGGCGTCGGACTTTCGCAGGCGTGTTTAGACGCCGCCAAGAAATACGCAAAAGAGCGCAAGCAGTTCGGGCAGCCGCTCGCCCGTTTCCAGCATATACAGTTCACAATCGCCGACATGGCAGTTGAAACCGAGGCGGCACGCCTCCTCACGTATAAAGCGGCGAGCCTCGCCGACGCCGGAAAACGCTTCTCCAAAGAAGCGGCTATGGCAAAGCTCTATGCCAGCGAGGTCGCAATGCGCTCTGCAATCAACGCCGTCCAAATCCACGGCGCTTACGGCTGCACTAGGGATTACCCGGTGGAAAGATACTTCAGAGACGCCAAAGTGCTAAGCATCGCCGTCGGCACTTCAGAGATGCAACGCCTAGTCATCTCCAGAGAGGAGTTCCGCTCCTGATACTCTCGTCCGGGCCATAAGGTCTGCACCATGCTAAGCTATTTTATTTCTTACTTCACAATTTGCGTCATTACACTTTTTCAGCCTGTGGTTTATGTTGCTAAATACGGAGATTTCCTGCTCAGCCTTTGCGTCGAAGCTCTTCAGCACGAGGACCATGTCGCCGAGCGTCGCCTCCTCCGGCACGTCCTCGCCCCGCTGCTTGAAAGTCGCGGATTTGCCTTTGAAGTCAGAATATTCCACGGAAACATCCTCGACGTGCTCACAAACGACTTCCTTCACAGCGGCGACCAGCGTCTCAAATCTCTTTTTCCCTCTCGCACACGATTTTCACGCCGCCATTGAGCAAATTTTCAACGTAACCCCATCCAGAGAGTTGGCGACGTTCTTGACGAACGTGTGGAAGCTACATCCGTCGTCTCCTCGCACGACGATGCTCGCTCTTACTCACGTCCGCAAGTGTGGCTTTTGACATAAACAAGTGGCAACAGGAAAGCTGCTCATCGGCGTGTCCGAAGTCAATGCGCGACGAAACTCGCAACGCAAAGCGGAAACTGTTTTTACGGCGGTGGTGCAATTTTCGATATGCGAGGCGTGGAGGTCATAAACAGGAAGCGCTACATCGAGGTGCGGAGCACGCTGCCGTTGGGCTTTGAGGTTCTGAGCTCGGCGCCCTTTAACGGCGGCTTGCGGCGTGCGAAGGCCATTCTTAACGTGCATGTGCCGCATGATTTCAATGAGGATTCTGAGGCATTCTACCTGCGTTTTCTCATAGAGGAGGGCTTCGAGCCCGCGGAGGTCGTCGGGCTGCTGACTGCCGCTTCCATGGGGAATGCTGAGGTTGTAGCTCAGAACAAAGTTTTAGTTGTGGCGACGGCGGGCTGCACGATTAACGTCATCGTCGTCGTCGCAGAAAAAATGACAGCGTCGGCGATGACAAACGCAATAATCGTAGCGACGGAGGCGAAGGCTGCGGCGCTGAGAGATCTCGACGTCCGCTACAAGGAGCTAAGCAAGGACGGAAGCGTAATCACCGGCACGCCGACGGATGCTGTCGTCATCGCATGCCTTAACAGCGACGGTGGCACGCCGCACAAGTATGCAGGCGTCCTCACGGAAATAGGCAGCGAAATTTACGAATGCGTGCGAGAAGCTGTTGAAAAAGCTTTTGTTAAAGAAAGGAATGCTCCTAAGGAGCGTTCCCTTTTAAAAAGGCTTGAAGAATTGGGAATCTCATTTGACGCAATTTTGGATGCGGCGCTGGAGCTTTACGTTGGTGAGCTTCCGAAAGAGCTTGTCAGGGCTGAGCTGGAGGAGTTGATGAAAAAGGAATGTGAGGACGTAAACGTTGCTTTACTCATTTCTTCGGCGTTCTTCCTTGAGGAAGAGGCGAGGAAGCGGCGGGGTTTGAGGGACGACCCGGTCAATTTACTTGCCGACGAGCTTATAGGAATCGACATCGCCGAATACATAGGTGGGAAGAAGGCGCTGTTCAATTTTGTTTATTACGACACAAGGAAGCCCGGAATTTTGAGAGAGCTACCGCCGTTTCTTGACGATGTGGTCGGCGGCTTCATAGCGGGTTGTATGACGAAACTCTTTGAGCTTTTGGAACGTACTCCCAAGCGAGCTACAGGGGAGGGATGCGGGACTTAATAGCGTTTTCGACGAGGTTGCCGGTGCGCGGCGGCGACGTCGTGCGGGCAGCGGAGCAGAATTTTTTATACCCTGTGCTTGCGGTCCTGATAAGCGTGCTCGTCGCCGCAGTTAGCTTTCCGTCGTTCCTACTACGTCCTGAAATTGCGTCGCTCTTGACGTTGCTCTTTCTGTATGCGACTACAGGCTTGATGCATCTCGATGGGCTTGCAGACTTCTTCGATGGGCTTCTTGCAGGCGGCAGCGTCGAGCGAAAGGTGAGGGCAATGAAGGACGAGAGCGTGGGCGCCGCCGGCGTTTTCGCTGTTTTCGTCGTGCTGCTTGCGGAGTTCGTTGCGTTTTCAAGCTTAGGAGCGTCGATCAGCAACGCCACAAGTCGCACGGCGGCGTTTTTCAGCTTTTTCGCAGCCTTGCTCGTTGCTGAAGCGTCGGCAAAGCTTGGCATGACCACTTGCATCTTTGCCGGTAGGTTCGTTAAAAAAGCAGCGCCGCCAGCCGTTGCTCCGGGCTTGGGCGCCCTTTTCGTGGCTAAGCTCACGCCGCAGAAATATGCAGGCTCCGTCACCGTCTCTGCGGCAATCGCCACCTCTTTACTCCCGCTATGCGGCGGCAAAGCCTTTTTAATACTGCTTGGCGCCCCTGTAGCGATTCTCGTCGCAAGAGCCGCAGCCAAGAACTTTGGCGGCGTCAGTGGCGACGTCATGGGCGCTACGAACGAAATTGCGAGGGCTTGCACCCTCATGGCGTGGCTTTTTGCATAATCCAATTCTTTTAAAAGTAATTGCTACTAATTCCATATCTTAAAACGAACAAGAAGCATCCGCCGAGCCGTAACCGTATGCGACACTTACAAGCGAAAGAGCCGCTTCTTCTTTTCGAGTTTGACGCTCAGAATGCCGTTTCGAAAGGTCGCCTTTGCGTTTCTGGCGTTTATTGGTTTTCTGAAGTTTATTTCTTTGCAGAACTTCCTGTCGCCTGTCGTCATTATCTCAAGGGTCTTCTCTGTGGCGTTCAGCCTTATTTCGTCCTTTTCGACGCCAGGAAGCTCAACAACAACCTCGTAGCAGTCCTCGTGTTCAATGACGTCTAAGAGGGGCTCATGCCCCTCGTATTCGAATTTTTCCTCTCCGTCAAGCTCCTCGTCAAAAACATCAAAAAAGCCATCGGCTTCCAGACGCTTTAACATCTCTCCAAACGCCTCTTCAAAATCAGAAAGCAATGGCTCAAGCTCTTCCATGTATTTATCTATTATATCAAAGACAGACGGTTTCTTCTTCCTCCTCCACATGCGCAGCCCTCAACATAATTTATGACCAGCTATTATTAAACCCTTTGAAGTAACTAAGAAATGACATGGAGACAAAGAACCTTGTGGTTCCGGGAGATTTTTTGGGGACATCTGAGGAGTTCATAGTAGGGGATGGCGTTTACGACGAGCGTGGCAAAATATATGCGGCGGTAGTCGGCGAGGTCAAGATAGAAGATAAGCGCATAAGCGTAGTGCCGAGGGTGGGGACGCCACCGCTGCCGAGGGCCGGCGACATAGTCATCGGGCGTGTCGAGGACGTAAAAGAGAACGTGGTCGTCGTGAGCATCGCTTGCATACAGGGGTGTGAAAACCGGAGCGTCGCAACCTCCGAACGTGGAATCATCCACATCTCCAACATAAAAAACAGTTACGTCACGAATTTGCAGCAGGAATTCGCACACGAGGACATCGTGAGGGCGAAGGTGATAGACGCAAAGGCATTGCGGCTGAGCACCGAGCAGAGAAATCTAGGCGTGATAAAAGCGATTTGCGGGAGGTGCAAAAGCAGCCTCGTAAGGCGGGGCAACGTGCTTTTCTGCGAGACATGCAGGAAGGTTGAGATGAGAAAAATTGCCGACGATTATGGGAAAGTAGTTATATAGGGGTGCGAGGATGAAAATATTAGAAAGGCGGGAACGGGAAATAAAGATAGAGTTCGAGGGAGAGGACCACACGATGATGGTGCCGCTGCGTTTGGTGCTTTTGGGTGATGATGCTGTGGAGTTCGCCACTTACGACATTAAAATACCGAACATAAGCAACCCCGTCCTCTATCTAAGAACGAAGCCGGGCAGCGACCCACTCGTCGTGTTGGAGCGTGCCGCTGAGAATTTAATTTCGATGCTTGAGGGGTTTGAGAGGGGATTTGTGAGAGCGCTTAAAGCCAAAGTAGGGACCGAAGATTAGTGCGGCAGTGGTCTAGCGGTAGGACACGGGCCCCCCAAGCCCGTAGCCCGGGTTCAAATCCCGGCTGCCGCATATGCCCTCTGACAAATTTTTGAAGGACTTAAAGAAATATGAGTTCAGAAAAATATTGGAGGAGTTGAAGGAGCGGCGGGGCAAAGGCACCGAGCTGATATCAGTTTATATACCGCCGGATAGGCAAATCTCCGACGTCATGTCCCACCTTAGGGAGGAGCACGGGCAGGCATCAAACATAAAAAGCAAGAGCACGAGGACGAACGTCCAGAGCGCCTTGGAGTCAATACTTTCAAGATTGAGATATTTGGAGGTTCCTGAAAACGGGCTGGCTATCTTTTGTGGTGCTATAGATGTGGGCGGCGGGAGGTCAAGCCTTGAAACTTATATTGTTGAGCCGCCTGAAAAGATAAAGTCCTATATCTATCACTGTGATTCCTCGTTCCTGCTTGAGCCGCTGGAGCGGATGCTCGAGGAGCGTGACAAATTCGGCTTAATAGTCTTGGACAAGAAGGAAGCAACCATTGGCATGCTCCACGGAAAGCTCGTCGAGCCGCTAAGGCACCTGACAAGCAACGTCCCGGGGAAGCAAAGGAAAGGCGGACAGTCCGCACCTCGTTTCCAGCGGCTCCGTGAGATTGCCGTTGAGGAGTTCTACCAGCGAATCGGACGGCATGCCAATGAGCTTTTCCTGCCTGAGAAGGACGAGTTGAAAGGCATTTTAATCGGTGGACCGAGCCCCACAAAGGAGGAATTCATAAAAGGCGAATACTTACACTACGAGCTGCAGCGTAAGATTATAGGGGCGTTCGATGTGGCTTATACCGACGAGTCCGGCTTGTTCGAGCTGATGGACAAGGCGGAGGACGCCCTCGCAGAACTCGACCTCATAAAGGAGAAGAGGTTGATGACGAAATTCTTGAGACTCTTAGCTAACGACGAGGGGCTTGTGGCTTACGGCGAGGCGGAAGTGCGGAAGATGTTGGAGATCGGGGCGGTCGAGACGCTGTTGCTTTCGGAGGGATTGCCGCACGACAAAGTCATGGAGCTTTCAGAACTTGCAGAGGCAGCGGGCACGAACGTGGAACTCATATCCAAAGACTTCGAGGAGGGTTTGCAGCTGCTGAAGGCCTTCGGGGGCATCGCCGCCGTTCTGAGATATCGGGCGAATAAAAGATGATACGGCACCTCACAAATACCTTGCAGCTAACAAATACCAAGCTCCCTAATAAGGACTTAGAGGGGGTGAGCGCCGCCGCCCTCTGCGGATTGACTGGAAGCGAGTTACCGGTGTTAGGTGAATACCTTCCACCAAATACTATGAGCAGGTTCGTATATCACTCTAAACAAAATGCGATAATTATTCCGTATTCTCGAAAAGGCCCTCGTGTAGGCAAGAAAATGCTTAATACCTTGTTTTAGGACGATGCTGCTGCTAATCCCCTCCTAAGGAGGCAGCAGGGGAGGGGGGAAGTTTTTAAGTAGAATAAGTTGTCCTAAAAATGATGGAAGTAAGGAAGACGGTCAGGTGCAAGCTCATCGGGCTGACGAGGAGGAAGGAGGAGCTACTCAATAGAGAGTATGATAACTTTCAGCATTGGCTTGAGACGGGTGAGGATAGGGGAGTATATTCGGCATACAAGCAAGATGCGAAGTGGCTATACAAGAAAGCGAAGCGGATGAAAAGCGTTCCAATAAGAAAAGATTTGATAGATATCCAAAGAAGAGATACGAAAATAGCCAAATACTGGGCGAGGATAAGGGTAAAAGGCATGAGAGGGGGCGTTAAAGTCGCACTTGCTCATCAGCCCTTCAATTTCGAGGAGTGTGAAGTATGTGAGTCTCTACTTGTCAGGAAGGGTGGAGAATTCTAC
>QMVQ01000065.1 GCA_003661185.1 Candidatus Alkanophagales archaeon
CGTAACAAAGAGAGGCAGACTGTTAAATGCATGAAATGCGGGCTGGAAGCCCATAGAGATGCAGTAGGTTGTATAAATATAAGGCTCGCTCAGGGGGAGAGACTCCCTGCGGGGGTCATTAACCGGGCGGTGAGGATGTCAGAGGCGTTGAGCTGGACAAAGCAACTCAGCCGACGCTACCGAACAGAAACTCGCACGCAAGGCACTTGTATTTGTATTCGCCGAGTAGGATGGCGATGCTGCCGTCGGCTCTAAACCTGCCCCGCACCACTGACATCTTCCCGCATCTTGGGCATTGGAAATTAGGCACCGGTTCATATGGCGTCCGCACCATTTTCTTCCCCTTTTAAGTGTCCGCATGTGAGCACAAAAAAAATAACTCCTATGCATCTCAAACAGGCACATGCACGCCCCAGCATTTTGACGCCGTCCTTCTCGATTTGTGACCATCGGGTTCGGGGCTCACGCTTCTGCCCGAACCGCAGTCGGGTTCCTGCACTGTTGCTCGGCACCTCGTTGTTGTTAAAATCACCGATGATGCCTAGTAGTTCTCGTAGCACGTTTTTTGTCATCGCAATGTTGCTGCTGGTATTCCCAGAGGCAGATGCCGCCGTAATGATTGTTGTTGCATGTGGTATTCATGTTTACAATGGTCAGCGTTGAGACGGGCTTAAAAGAATGTATCTTCGAGAGGGAGTCAGAGACGTTCACGTGTCGGCGGAGATGCTGAAAATGTGATAGACGGAGTTAGCGGCGTGGATGATGCGCGTGACCGTCACTTGAATTAAAGAGCGTGGGCACGTAAATGACGGCGGGTTCGCAGTCGTCATAAGCGCTAAGAAAGCAATGAAGCCCAACGTTAAAAGCATCGACCTCTCATGCTCTTCTCGTCCTCCGTTTCAAAATTCTTTCCACGTGCATTTGTTTGCGATGAAGTGCGACGACAAGCCTGTTTCTTACGTCCATGCCAAGCGGCTTAGAGTTTAAAATCCCCCGCCGTTCCATCACATCGGGTCGGCATAGGGTTAAATGCAGCGATGTATATTTATTAATGAGAGTGGTAAAGGTAAATTGGGCTCGTAGCTCAGCCAGGTAGAGCAGCAGGCTTTTAACCTGTTGGTCGGGGGTTCAAATCCCCCCGAGCCCGTAATGAAGAGGCGTGAGAGAATCGTGGTGACGGAGCACGTGCTCGTGCCGAAGCACGAAATATTATCTGAGGAGGAAGTGGAGGCGCTCCTCCGGAAATACGAAATTAGGAAGGAGCAGTTGCCGAAGATAAAGGCAAATGACCCCGTCATAAAGGAAATAGGAGCGAAAGTCGGCGATGTCGTCAGGATAATACGGAGGAGCAGGACGGCAGGAAAGTTTTTGGCATACCGGTTGGTTGTAAAGTAGGAGGAGGTAATGAGGATGCTTGATCGGAAAGTCCTTTCTAATGCATATTTCACGAAGGAGAAAATCGTGCAGCACCAGCTTGATTCATATAACCATTTCATAGAACACGGGCTGCAAAGCGTGGTGGACGAGCAGGGTGTCATCGAGACGAGTATTGAGGACGAGGACGAGAAAGGTCTCTACAAAATATATGTGCGTCTCGACAGGGTGCGTGTCGGGAAACCTCGTGTCAAGGAGGCTGATGGCTCCTACAACGAGATCTTCCCAATGCAGGCGAGGCTCCGCAACCTCACTTATGCCGCCCCGATCTACCTAAAAATGCGTATTGTCAAGGAATACGAGGACGGCACCGAAGAAATAATCGACGATAAGGAGGTGGAGATTGGCGAGCTGCCTGTGATGCTGAAGTCCAAAATTTGCAACCTCCACGGGCTTTCCGACGAGGAGCTCATAGAAGTGGGTGAAGACCCGCTCGACCCCGGTGGCTATTTCGTAATCAATGGCGCAGAGCGCGTCATCATCACGCTCGAAGACCTCGCCCCGAATAAAATCCTCGTGAGCCGTGAGGAGAGTTACGACACGAAAATAGAAGTGGCGAAGGTGTTCTCGCAAAAACATGGCTTTAGAGTGCCAGTATCGGTGGGACGTGGCAGGAAGTCGATACTGGAGGTCTCGCTACCGTCCATACCGGGGAAAGTGAATTTCATAACCTTGATGCGGGCTTTGGGACTTGAAAGCGATGAAGAAATAATAAAGGCGGTTTCTGACGACGAAGAGATAATAAAATTCATAAAGGACAACCTGGAAGTGGCGGACACGAAGACCAAAGAGGATGCAACGCTCGCTCTTGAGCGACGGGTAGCGCCGGCACAGCCCAAAGAATACAAGGAGCGGCGTCTCAATTACATCCTCGACCGATACCTGCTGCCGCACCTCGAAGACCGCATCACAAAGGCTCACTTCCTCGGCAAAATGGCGGAGGCATGCCTCGAACTCACACTCGGACGACGTGAGGAGGACGACAAAGACCATTACGCAAACAAAAGGCTTAAGCTTGCTGGCGACCTCTTAGAAGACTTATTCCGAGTCTCTTTCGGAAAGCTCGTCAGGGACATCAGATACCAACTCGAAAGGGCGAACATGCGGGGCAGGGAGCTTAATATAACCACTGCTGTCCGCTCAGATGTGCTGACGGAACGCATAATGCACGCCCTCGCCACCGGGAACTGGGTCGGCGGACGCACAGGCGTCTCGCAACTCCTCGACAGGAACAACTTCATGAGCACGCTCTCGCACCTTCGCAGGGTGATTTCGCCGCTATCGAGGTCGCAGCCGCACTTCGAAGCTCGTGATTTACACCCGACGCAGTGGGGGCGCATCTGCCCGTGCGAGACGCCTGAAGGTCCGAACTGCGGACTCGTGAAGAATTTCTCGCAACTCGTCGAAATTTCGACCGGTATCGAGCACGACGACCTCAAAAAGCTTTTATACGACATCGGCGTCGTGCCGCTCCCAGCCGAGGTAAGCACGATGTTCAATGTCAAAGTTTTCATCAATGGCGAGTTCCTGGGCATTTGCACCGACCCCGAGAAAGTTGTCTCTGAAGTCAGAAGGCGAAGGAGAAGCGGTGAGCTGTCCCATCAAGTGAATATTGCTTACTACGAGCGGCGACGCGAGATTATAATCAACACCGACCGTGGCAGGGTGCGACGCCCCTTAATAATAGTGAAGGACGGCAAGCCCTTGGTCACCGAAACGCACATAGAAAAATTAAAGCGAGGCGAGCTCACCTTCGACGACCTCGTGCGTGCAGGCGTCATCGAGTATTTGGATGCAGAGGAGGAGGAGAACGCATACATTGCGGTGGGCGAGGATGAACTGACGAGGGAGCACACGCACCTCGAAATAGACCCGTCGCTGATTGTAGGCATCTGCGCCGGTATGATCCCATATCCAGAATACAATTCCTCGCCTCGTAATACGATGGGCGCCGCCATGCTTAAGCAGTCTTTGGGACTGAACGCCGCAAACTTCAGAATTCGCCCTGATACCCGTGGGCACTTGCTACACTACCCGCAGAAACCTCTCGTAACAACGAGAACCGCCGATGCTATCCTCTACGACAAGCGTCCTGCGGGTCAAAACTTCGTCGTCGCAATCCTCTGCTACGAGGGTTACAACATGGAAGACGCTGTGATACTGAACAGGGCGGCGATAGACCGAGGCTTAGGAAGAAGTCACTTCTTTAGAAGCTACGAGTGCGAGGAGCGCCGCTACCCTGGCGGGCAGGAAGACCACTTCGAAATACCGGACTCAGAAGTCGTGGGCGCTCGTGGCATGGACGCCTACGTCCAGCTCGACGAACACGGCATCATCAATCCCGAGACGGAAGTCGCACCAAACGAGGTTTTAGTCGGCAGGACGTCGCCTCCAAGATTCCTCGAGGAGAGCACCGAGCTCATAAGCCCGCTACGCCGTCGGGACACTTCCATCTGCACGAGGTCTAACGAGAAGGGCATCGTGGACTCGGTGATGCTCATGGAGTCGAGCGGCGGACGCAAGCTCGTAAAAATAAAGGTGCGAGACCAGAGAATCCCCGAAATCGGAGACAAGTTTGCATCTCGCCACGGGCAGAAGGGTGTCGTCGGGCTGATTGCGAACCCTGAAGACCTGCCGTTCACCGAAGACGGCATCATCCCTGACATGATTCTGAACCCGCACGCGATACCCTCAAGAATGACCGTCGGGCACATCCTTGAGATGATTGGTGGGAAGGTTGGCGCCTTGGAGGGGCGCAGGATAGACGGGACGGTGTTTTCAGGGGAGGTTGAAGACGAGCTTAGGAAAGCGTTGCTAAAGGCAGGCTTCTCGCATACCGGGCGTGAAGTCATGTATGATGGCGTCACCGGCGAGAAACTGGAGGCGGATATCTTCGTCGGCATTGTTTATTATCAAAAACTGTATCACATGGTTTCCTCGAAAATACATGCGAGGTCGAGAGGACCTGTCCAGATACTTACAAGGCAGCCCACCGAAGGACGAGCTCGTGAGGGCGGTCTGCGTTTCGGCGAGATGGAGCGGGACGTCCTCATCGGGCATGGAGCGGCGATGGCGCTCAAAGACAGGCTTCTTGACGAATCTGATAAGGTAATAGAGCTCGTCTGCGGTAACTGCGGTATGATTGCATCGCTTAGCAAGACGGGGGATGTTTATTGTCCAAGCTGCGGCTCCGATACTGATATTTACCCCGTGGAGATGAGCTACGCCTTCAAACTCCTGCTCGACGAGATGAAAGCGATGTGCATAGCGCCAAGGCTTGGGCTGGAGGACGCCATATAACGAGGTGAAACGATGCCGCCGAAGAGGATAAAACTGATAAAGTTCGGGTTGCTGTCGCCGAAGGAAATAAGGAAGATGAGCGTGACGAAGATCATAACGCCAGATACCTACGACGAGGACGGCTTCCCAATAGATATGGGGTTAATGGACCAGCGGCTTGGCGTCATCGACCCGGGGCTGAGATGCAAGACGTGTGGCGGGAAGATGGGCGAGTGCCCCGGGCATTTCGGGCATATTGAGCTTGCGGCTCCCGTTATTCACATCGGCTATGCGAAACAAATCGCCAAAATCTTACGCTCCACCTGCCGGAGTTGCGGGCGTGTTCTTCTTACCGAGGCGAGGAAGAAGGAGTTTTTAGAGGAACTTGAGAAGAACAAGGACAACGTTGATAGAGTGGTCAAGGCGGTCATCAAAGAGGCTTCGAAGGCGTCAGAGTGCCCTTATTGCGGCGAGAAGCAGCGGGATATAAAGTTCGAAAAGCCTCTGACATTCTTAGAGAAGGATGAAAGCGGCGAGGAACACAAACTCATGCCGACAAACATTCGAGAACGCCTTGAAAGAATCCCGGACGACGACGTTCGTGTTTTCGGAATGGACCCTAAGAACGCAAGACCGGAATGGATGGTCCTGACCGTGCTGCCAGTGCCTCCTGTTACCGTGCGCCCTTCAATCACCCTCGAAAGCGGGCAGCGCAGCGAAGACGACCTCACGCATAAACTCGTCGACATCATCAGAATTAACCAGCGCTTCATGGAGAACAGGGACGCCGGGGCGCCGCAGCTCATCATCGAAGACCTTTGGGAGCTGCTTCAGTATCACGTCGCCACATACTTCGACAACGAGGTTTCGGGGCTGCCCGCCGCCAGACACCGCAGCGGTCGCCCGCTGAAGACCCTCGCTCAAAGGATGAAAGGCAAGGAAGGTAGGTTCCGTGGCTCGCTCTCCGGAAAGCGTGTGAATTTCTCAGCTCGCACTGTCATCTCTCCAGACCCTAACATCAGCATCACCGAAGTCGGTGTTCCCGAGGCGATTGCTAAGGAGCTTACGATTACCGTGACGGCGACGCCCCGCAACATCGAGGAGCTGCGGGAAATCGTGCGCCGTGGACCGAGGCACCCCGGCGCCAATTACGTGCGCAGACTCGACGGGCGGCGTGTCAAAATCACAGAGCGCAACTGCGAGGAGCTCGCAAATCAGCTCGAGCTCGGCTGGAAGGTCGACCGCCACCTGCGAGACGGCGACATCGTCCTCTTCAACCGCCAACCCTCCCTGCATCGAATGAGCATCATGGCACACCGGGTTAAAGTCATGCCCGGTAAGACCTTTAGGCTCAACCCGGCGGTCTGTCCGCCCTATAACGCGGACTATGATGGCGACGAAATGAATTTACACGTCCTGCAGACAGAAGAGGCGAGAGCGGAGGCAAAGATTCTGATGGAAGTGCCGAACCAGATAATCTCAGTGCGTTTCGGCGGTCCGATAATCGGTGGCATCCATGAGCACGTCTCAGGCTTGTTCCTCCTCACGAACGGTGAGAAGCTATTCACAAAGGAGCAGGCGGTAGAGATTCTGAGAAAGACCGATGTGCGTGCGTTGCCCGAGCCTGCAGGCTTTTTCGAAAGTGATGACAAAATGCCGTATTGGACCGGAAAACAGCTCTTCAGCCTCATACTGCCGAGAGATTTGAATATGGAGTTCCACGCAGAGATATGCGAGAAATGCTACAAGAGAGGAGAGCCATGCTTAAAAGAGAAGTGTCCAAGAGATGCTTACGTGGTGATAAGGGAGGGGGAGCTGGTATGCGGCACCATAGACGAAGCTGCGGTCGGCGCATTTAAAGGTAAAATCATAGACAAGATCTTCAGGAAATATGGGGCGGAGGAGGCTCGCAGGTTCATAGATGAGGCGACACGCCTTGCAATCCAATACATAACAAAGACCGGCTTTAGCTTCGGAATAAGCGATGAAGACATTCCGAAGGAAGCTGAAGACCAGATAATGGGGGAGATACTGACGCAGGCAGAAAGAAGGGTCAACGAGCTGATACGGGCATACCTCGATGGGGAACTCGTGGCGTTGCCGGGGCGCACGCTTGAGGAGACGCTCGAATTAATGATAATGCAAGAGCTTGCTCGTGCGAGAGATTCCGCCGGTGAGATTGCAGGCGAATATCTCGGCTTGGAGAACCCGGGCGTCGTGATGGCGAGGTCTGGCGCTCGGGGTTCGATGCTGAACCTCACGCAAATGGCAGCCTGCGTCGGGCAGCAGTCCGTCCGTGGCGAGCGCATAAACCGTGGTTATCTTGGCAGGACGCTCCCGCACTTCAAACGTGGCGACCTCAGTGCCGAGGCGCACGGCTTCGTCCGCTCTTCGTTCAAGAAGGGACTTTCGCCTGTGGAGTTCTTCTTCCACGCCGTCGGCGGGCGTGAGGGGCTCGTGGACACGGCTGTCAGAACGTCGCAAAGTGGATATTTCCAGAGACGCCTCATAAATGCGCTGCAAGACCTCGAAGTCCGTTACGACGGGACCGTTCGGGACACGAGGGACGTTGTCGTGCAATTCTTATACGGCGAAGATGGCGTTGACCCCTCGAAGAGTGAGTTCGGCAGGGTTGTGGATGTTGAGGAGCTTGTGCAAGATGCTTTGAAGGAGGCGCTGGGCGAGAGCGCAAAGGTAAAAGAGGCGACAGGCGAGGGAGGGGTGAGATTATGAGCGTAGCGAACTTAACGGAGCTCGAAAAGAACATAATAAAGGAGCTTTCAGAGAAGTTTGAGATCAAGGAGTTCGACGTTGAGGCTTTCGGAAACTTGTTTAAAAGCTTGAGCGAGGAGTTTGGTGTCGAAACTCTGGACGAGAAGGAACTTAAGAAGATTCTGATGACGCTGAAGGCTAAGGAGGGTGAGCTCACTGAGGAAGAAAAGGAGTGGGAAATCAGTGCGCTTCCAGTGCCTGAGAGCATCAAAGAGGAGCTTCTGAGAA
This sequence comes from Candidatus Alkanophagales archaeon, assembly GCA_003661185.1. Classification (GTDB taxonomy): domain Archaea; phylum Halobacteriota; class Syntropharchaeia; order Alkanophagales; family B39-G2; genus Alkanophaga; species Alkanophaga liquidiphilum. The sequence goes on from QMVQ01000065.1 coordinate 7,714, forward strand.
GATTACGGGGCATAAAGCTGGATAGGCAGCTCTTTGCTAAGATTTTGAATGCCGTTGTGGAAAAATACGAGATGGCAAAAGTAGAACCATGCGAAGCCGTGGGCATAGTCGCCGCGCAGTCCATAGGCGAGCCCGGCACGCAAATGTCCCTGCCCTACGGCGAGCGGATTATAGTAAAGGAGGGTGAGGAAATAAAACCCGTAGAGATAGGAGCGCTTGTAGATCGCTGCATTTCAAAATACGGCTGTTTA
>QMVQ01000066.1 GCA_003661185.1 Candidatus Alkanophagales archaeon
TCAGCTCCTCCCTGCGTCTTTCTTTTTCTTCGTCCACCTCTTGCAGCCGTTCCGCCGCCACCTCCTCCGCCCGCCGTCGCATCACGTCATACTCGTGTATTCGCTGCGCTATCTCTTCTATGCTCCTCTGCGCCCCCCCCGCCATTTCTCTTAAAAGTTCAACCTCCTCAAGCACGTCCGCGGTGCAGTAGCGCATCCTCATAATAACATAAGAGTCAAATATGATAAGAATATGGGATTGGAAAGCCTGATAAAAAGGGCGGCAAAGGACGTAGCAAAAGCGAAGAAGGTCGTAGCACTAACCGGCGCCGGCATTTCTGTGGAGAGCGGCATCGCGCCGTTCAGGGGCAAGGGCGGGCTCTGGGAGAAGTTCAACCCTGAGGAATATGCGCACATCAACGCCTTCAGGCGGCATCCAGAGAAGGTATGGTCGGTGCTGCTAAAAGACATGTTCGAGGTCATCAAAAATGCGCAGCCAAATCCTGCGCATCTTGCGCTTGCGAGGCTTGAGAAGTTGGGGAAGTTACACTGCGTCATCACGCAGAACGTTGATGGGCTGCACCAGAAGGCTGGAAATACTGACGTCATCGAGTTTCATGGCACGCTCGCTTGGCTCGTCTGCTTGGACTGCGGGAAGCGGTTCAAGACTGAAGAATATAAGGTGAAAGAGATGCCGCCGAGGTGCGAATGCGGCGGCGTTCTGAAGCCGGACGCCGTGTTCTTCGGCGAGCCGATACCCGTAGAGGCGCTGCGACGCTCACAGCACGAGGCGAGAACCTGCGACGTCATGCTCGTCATCGGAACATCTGCCGTTGTTTACCCTGCGGCGAGCATCCCCAGCATCGCAAAAAACGCAGGTGCCACCATCATCGAGATAAACCCCGAAGCGACACCTCTCACGGGCGTCGTCTCTGACTACATCATCGAAGGGAATGCTGGAGAAGTCCTGCCAAAAATCGTTGATGAAGTGGAGAAGCTTTTGAGGGCTCAGGAGTAGTCTGACGAAAGAGCCGTCGTCAAAATAAGCGCCGAGCCCTTTAATTCGAACTCAAAAGAGATAAATACGAGAGTTACGTCCTCATTATCGCAGATGCCCGGGCGTGCAGAAGAGATTTGGATTGAGAAATACCGCCCTAAGACGCTCGACGAGATTGTAGGGCAGGAGGAAATCGTCAGAAACCTCAAGTCCTACGTTAAAGCGGGAAACATGCCGCATCTCATCTTTTCAGGACCCGCAGGCGTCGGGAAGACGGCAGCGGCAGTAGCGCTCGCCAGGGAGTTTTTCGGCGACGCCTACGAGGAGAACTTCACCGAATTAAATGCATCGGTGACGCCTGAGACCGTCTTAGTGCTGCGTGCCGGCGGCAATATAACGAGTTTGAGTTTCAAGGAGCTTGACAAGCTGATTTTTGGAGATGACAAGGAAGAAGAATATGCAATATTACAAGGGGTCGAAGTCCTCTCGGTGGCAGATTACAAAATCAAATTCATGCCCGTCTCGGCGGTTGCAAGGCACAAAGCCGAACGTATTTTGAGAATAAAGCACGAGGGCGGGGAAATAAGCGTCACCCCTGACCATTCTTTAATCGTAATCACTGAGAGCGGAGCTCTCGCTTCAAAACCCGCCGCAGAAGTGGAAACTGGCTCGTTTCTAATCTCCTTCTGCGATGGCGGCGGCAAGCTCCCCGCAGAACCCCTCTTGAATTTCCTCAGGAACGCAAACGCTGTAAGTTGGCATTTGAGCAACGTATGCAGCGCCGCCGACACCATTGAGAAATCGAAGATGTTGGGTGCCATTAGGTCGGTTAACGCTAAGGAACTACACGAGGGAGAACAAAAGACCTTTGAGACGCTTAGGAAGCTTGCAAGCTCTAAGCTTCACGTCTTAAAAGTCAAGGACGTGAAAGAGATGAGCTACGACGGCTGGGTTTACGACGTGGGCGTCCCACGCACCGAGATGTTTTGGGGTTTCGCCGCTAACGGCAGAGTCACGTCTGTGATGGCGCCGCCCGTTTTGCTGCATAATTCAGACGAACGGGGCATAGATGTCGTGCGCAACAACATAAAGAATTTTGCGAGGATGATGGCCGTCGGCGGGAAGTTTAAGATAATTTTCCTTGACGAGGCTGACGCTCTCACCGACGCCGCCCAGTCCGCCTTAAGAAGGACGATGGAGCGCTACTCCGCAACGTGCAGGTTCATCTTCAGCTGCAACTACTCTTCAAAGATAATAGAGCCGATACAGTCGAGGTGCGCAGTTTATCGATTCAAGGCACTCCCCTATGACGCCATAAAGAAAAGGCTTCTCTACATTGCAAAGCAGGAACGCCTTAAGATTTCGGAGGAGGTCATAAAGGCGATATATGACGTTGCGGGTGGCGACATGCGACGAGCGATAAATGCGCTGCAGAGCGCCGCCGCAGTGAGCAAGGAAATAACGCCAGAAATCATATACAATATCACGGCGACGCCGAGTCCCGAGGTGGTGGAGGCGCTGATAAGAAAAGCGTTATATGAAGATTTCTTTGAAGCTCTTGAGATGCTTAACACGCTTCTGGACGAGAAGGGCGTGGCGCCCGACGAGTTGCTTACACAGATGCATAAAACACTTTTGAATATGGAAATACCACCCGAAAAGAAGGTTTATTTGATAGACAGGATAGGAGAAGTGGATTTTAGGATTGCGGAGGGGGCGAACGAGCGAATTCAGCTTGAGGGGCTGCTCGCATTCTTTCACCTTTATGGAGGGCAGCGAGCTGGGGGCGTTTGACGTTTTAACCAATTATACCCTGTGCGCACTTCCCACCCGTCTGAGACTTCTTTTTCTTCACTTGCGCCGCCTTGGCGTCAGCCTAAACTTTATAAGCGTAAATATTTCGTTTTCGCCGAAGTTCCCGTAGAACCGCCTGAGGTCACGTTTGAGACTTTTCTTGCTGCGATAGCCTTCTTCCCTGATGGTCGCCTCGTCAACCTCATCGAACGTGATGTAGCGGACGTCGGTGATGAGCGCCTCGCCAAGATACTCCTTGCCGCATATCACCTTGACGACCTCGCCCGCTTTGTATTTTTTCCTGCCACGGCGGAGCGTTGCGGTCTTACGCCCGCTCTTCAGCTTCTTCAGGAACTTTTCGTTGAAATTCAGAAATTTCCTCCCCATACGAGCGCAACATCCCTCCTGCCTCTTCGACGAAGTTTTTCAGGATGATGCCGACCGCCTCTCGAAGCTCGTTGGCGCACGTCGTTATGCTCCGCCGCACGACGTCCGCGACGTCCTCCCAGCTCCGACCCTGCAGCACCCTCAGAATAAGCAGCCGCTCCTGGAAGTTGCTTAGCTTCTTCTCCAAGCGCAGGAAGTAGAGACGGACAAAGTCCGCAATACAGTCCGCCACAGCCTCATATTTCAGCGGTCCGTATGCGTAAATAATCGCACGCCGCCAGCTCAAATCGTCTATGCTCAAAAGCTTGCGCAGCCACACCTCTCGCCATACGTCGCCCAATGCCACGCCCTCAACCTCGTCCTCTTCCGCCTCTTCAGCCTTTTCGTCCCCCACTGACGCCGCAGTCGTAGCCGCGGCGGTAGCGGCAGCGATGGAGCCTACTAACGCCGGCTTCCCGCTGAGGACGTTCCTCAATATTCTTATTATCAGGTAGGAGAGCCCAATTTCCAAGTCATTGAGCGGTTCCCTCAAGAGCTTCAAGAACCTTTCAAAGAAAAGCGCCGCAATTTCTTGGAACGCAGAGCGGGCGACGTCGCTCAGCGGTTTCACAACGACGACGGAATACTCGCCGCTAACTTCATTACGGGCGGGCGAGATGTGTATGGGGAAGAAGCCGCTTCTTGCCCAGAAGCGTAGGAGCTCGGAGGTTGCGCCGAAGCTTGATCCGAGCCAGTCGATGTTCTTGCAGCGTGCCTCCTTTTCGATCTCAGCCAGCATTTTCGTGCCGATGCCACGACGCATGATTTCGGGGTGCGTAGCGATTCTGACGATTCTCCAGCCGCAGAGCTTGCTGAGGTCGCGGCAGCGGTAGTGTTTGATGAAAATATCTGGGATTAAGTTTCCGGGCGGCGCATACCCGTAATACATGGCTTCGACGTCCTCGTCGAGCAGCCCCCCCTCCGCTGCGAGCTGCACCGAGCATATTACGTGGTGGTTGATCGTGAGCATCCTCACCTCTTGGTTCGGCGCGTCACATAAAATCGCAAAGTCGTTCGGATTGTTCTTGTAGTGGGCAAGCACCAGAATTCCAAAATACTCACGCAGCACCTCCTCACGCTCGAAAAGCTCCTCGACACGGGCCGTCACATATTCGCAGGCATCTAACTGAACCTCCTCGAGCTTCCCGAAAGAAAACGGCTCCGCATCCAGCAACAGCGTCTTGAAAACCCAGTCCTCAATCGGGTCAGCCTCGCTGTATCTTATAGGCTCGGTCATCTCATATTCGACGACGCTCTCCTTGCTCTCCCGCAGCCTGCGGAGGAAGCGGACTGAGAAACCACGCCCAGCGCCCTCATAGCCGTGGACCGTTGATGAGAATATAACACGGGGTGCTTGCCTTAAGATGCGAAAGAGTAACGGAATCGGAATGGCGGCAGCTTCGTCCACGACGACGACGTCGTAGCGTTCTGCTTTGCGGGCGGCGTCCATTGGGCCCCACCACTCAATCAGCGAGGCCCCGCTACGCAGCTCGAATGTGAAGCCCTTATGCTCTTTCGCCGTCACCTTACGCCCGACACGCTCAAGCCCGATTCTCGCAAACCTGAAAACTTCGGTGACGTTCTCAAGTTCCGGCGACGTTAAAAGCGCTTTTAGCGCCCTGTTGCGTCTGCCGCTTGCCTCCACGAGGGCGGCAAGTCCCAAACCTATGATGCTCGACTTCCCACGCCCCCGGTTTGCAGTGAGCACGAAAATCCTCTTCGTCCCCTTTTCCAGCTCCTCCAACACTTTCAACGCTTCAACCTGGTCTTGCGTCAGGCAAAGCTCGTAAAAAATCTTCTTGAATCTTGGGCTTTCGGGGAGTTTCGGCAGTGGTCTTCGCCGTCGCCTCTTAATTTTCGAAGCGAGCGGCTTCTTGTGGATTCTGCCGTCTGCAGTCGCTATTGCGACGCCGTCGTGCTCAAAAAGCTTCTGAACGAACCAGCGGAGGAAGTTGCGGCGGATATCCGCCTCGTCGTAAGGCGGCGTAAGCATGATGTGACGGTGGAACTTCGTTACCATCTCCACGAACTCGTCGAGCGGCGGGACGAGCATGAAAACGAGCCCGCCACCCCGCACGAGCCCCGCGAGCCTTCCGAGGTCTGAAGGCACGAGCGTCCTGTGGAAATCAAGAAGCATCGCGTCGAACGTCATGCCCAGGACCTTGAGTGTGTCCTTGAACTCAATAACTTGGAAGTCAGGACGCCTCTCAGGCACGTCTTCAAGAAACGAAGTGGCAAGCAACACCTTTCTTGCATCAAGCTCCTTTTCGTCAATCCTTCGCTGCAGCAGCGAGAACGCAAGCTCGTAACACTTTTTTTGCTCTCCAGCGATCACGAGCAGTCTCCGCTGCCTGCTACGCTCCGCCTCCCTCCAAAGGCGGTTCACGAGACTCTGCAACTCCCTAGGCGCCCCTTTCCGCATGCGTCCCATAAGACCCCCTCAGCTCGCACGCCGCCCTATAGGCACTACGTATAACGGTGCGTGGTCATCGGGCATGCTTAGGAGCTCACGCACGTCGTCATCGAGGAACGCACCGACGACCGTCATCCCGAGACCGAGAGCCGTCGCCTGCAAATACAAGTTTTGTGCAGCGTGCCCCGCCTCCATGAAGACGTAACGCTCGCCTCGCTCCCCGTATTTCGCCTCCGTCCTCTCGAAAACTGCCGCAATCACAATGCTGACCGGCGCCGCTCGCACCCACGTCTGCCCGACGGCGGCTGCACAAAGCTCGTCACGCACGTCCCCGCTCTTAACCTTAGATAAACTGTGCTCGTGCGGCGAATAATGGAAGACGCCGGCGACAAGCTCGGAAACGCCGCTCTCGCCGACCGCCACATATATCTCAAGCGGGTATGTCATACCGGCGCTCGGCACCGCCCTTTTTCCAGCTTCAGGGTCAGTGATGCCCTGTGCTGCCCAGAGCAACTGCGAGAGCTCCTGAAGCGTCAAGGGCTCGTTTGCAAATCTACGAACTGACCGGCGCAGCGCAATTGTTTCCTCCACCGACATCTCGCCGGTGGTGCGTGGTGATGGCAGTTCTATTTCGTCAGGCGACGGCGTAACGTCGCTGACGGCGCGCATCTCTAAAATCACTGCGACGCTGGCAAGCGCTGCGAGCACCGCTATCGTTACAAGGAGCATCCATTTCCGCCCAGCTCTCAACGGCATTCAAAAGGTTTATTTAAAATTAAATCATTTTAGAGTTTGGTGGATGACCATGGCGAAAATGCCAAAGGAAGTAATGGACTTGTTTAATGATGCACAGGCTGCGAAGGTTTTGGCGACGGTGAACGCCGACGGCGTCCCAAACGTCGTTCCTGTAGGGACGCTCGCCGCCGTGAATGAGGAGATGATAGCGTTTGCCGATATTTTCCTCGGGAAGACGAAAAGCAATCTCGAAGCCACCAAAAAAGTGGCAGCCGCCGCATATAAGGGTCTTGACGGTTATCAGATAAAAGGGACGTTCCAAGGTTTCCAGACCTCCGGGCCGCTCTTCGAGCAGATGGGCAAGACTGTTAAGGAAACACTGAAGCTCGAAACGAAGGCTGTCGGCACGATAAAGGTCGAAGAGGTCTATTCTGTGGGCGTGAAAGCTCCCGGAAAGAAAATAGCTTAATTTTTTACTTTTTCTCATCTCGTTGCATCATGCCGAGGCAGAAACAAAGAAGACGCAAAGGCAAACGGAATTACCTCGTTTACAAGGAGCTTGAGTTTATAGTCGAGGAGATGAATCGTGAAGTAGATGCAGTTATCGTCGAGGGTTCTCACGACAGGACGGCGTTGGAGTTGCTGGGTTTCAGAAAAGACATGCTCTTGTATTCAGAGTCGAAGCTCTCGGATGGCGACTTCGTCGAGCTCGTCAGCCAGAAGTATGAGCGTGTTGTCATCCTCACCGATTACGACAGAGACGGAAAAAGCTTTAACAAAAAACTTTCAGAACGCCTCCAGAGGCGTGGAGTCTGCATCGAGCGCACATATCGAGATAAAATAGGCAAATTGCTGGGACAGTGCGGCATCAAGGACATAGAATCAATATCCGCACTCAAAAAGCGAGTTTTCGACTTTTGCTACGAGATGCCTTAAATCTTAACAACAAATGCTTACAGAATGTCGCTAAGAAAGCTCATACCTTTAGGGTTGAGATAGGGGAGGGAGTTTGGGAGTTGAGTTTTTATATTGCCCGTAATCCGCAGTTGTTTCTATTTCTGCTATAAACACATTAGAGGCATCTTCGTGCTTCATAAAGGCGATATTTGGCGGTCCTGGCGGCTCCTCGCTGGTGCCAAAGTAATATATGAGGTGCCCTTCTACCTCTTCTGCGCCACTTGCCTCTAAGGTATATGCCGTGATGGTTATTGTTGTACCGCCGTCCACATCTGCAGTAACCATGTAGATGTCTTCTTTTGGGTCTATGGGCGTTGGCTTCTCAGCCATCGCTGACGAGAGCAGAAGCGGGAGTAGCAACCCCAGCACTAACAACGTTACGGACGCATCCCTACTCACAGTGCTCCCTCCTCTTCTTGATGCCGCATGGGGGGGGATTTCCCCATTGGAATTCAACTCCAATTGCATAAAAATGAATCCAAAATCGAAAACAAATTTTCACTTCGGCAGCGTGAAGAAGAAACGGCTGCCCCTGCCCACTTCGCTCTCAACCCATACGCGTCCGCCATGTGCCTCCACGACGCTCCGCACGA
>QMVQ01000067.1 GCA_003661185.1 Candidatus Alkanophagales archaeon
GCCGCGGCTCTCCAAATATTTTCTGAGCTCGTTCATTGACGTATCGTTTTCCACCATGACCACCGCAGTTGTCATAATTTTTACTTCTTCCGAATTTTATACTTGCCGCTCCAGCGGAGAAGAAGCTATAATTACGATTTGATTTACATCATAGTAGGATTGGGCTTTGCTCACATGATGGTGTCAGAATACTCATGCAAGGAACAGATTTTTAAAGCTTCGGCATGATAACCCTGGGGTGATGAAAACAAAGACAATAGTAGTAGTAGCAGTAGCAGTCTTCTCCCTTATACTTCTGATAATCGCCTTGAATTTCACCGGGCACTTGGCTGAACATCCTGTTGTGATAATCTCCATGGGCACGGACAAGGACGCTTACCACATGGGCGAAAGTATGGAAATTCTCCTGTCAGTATATTCGCCACAGTATGTAAGCGGCTGCGTCGTGGAGGTTTCTGGACTCAAAGGCGTGCAGGGTGAGACCTTGCTTTACTTTAACGAGACCGTGAACCTGACGAGGGGCGAGAACAACCTAACTTTCAGTTACAAGTTGCCTGCGTGCAGTTGCGTGTTGGGCTATGGGGTGTATCTCATAAATGCCTCGCTGATTCACGACGGCGAGTGCGTAAACGCAACATGCATCGTCACGATAAAACCATCGGGCGTCCCCTACATGGACATCTCCCCCGACGCCGTAAAACAAATGCTGGAGTGTAAAGACGTCATTCTATTGGACGTGCGGACGCCGTCCGAATTCAACGAGTCGCACATAGGTGGGGCGCTTCTAATTCCACTTTCCGAACTGGAGAACAGGCTCGAAGAGTTGGATAAGGACAAGAAAATCATCGTATATTGCAGGAGTGGGCGGCGGAGTGCGGATGCCTGTGCCATACTCGCAGAGCACGGATTCGACGCCTACAACATGCTTGGCGGCATTCTCGCATGGGAAGAAGCGGGGCTCCCGGTAGTTCGTTCTGAAATGCAATAGTTTACGTAGTGACGGGAGTAAGGACGCTGGGGGGCGGCGTGCCCCTAAACCTGCCCCTAAACCTCACCAAGACAAATCAATAGAAAACCTCGCTACTAATGAGCGTGCCGCCGCAAAACTCCAGAATCATGGACGCCGCAGCTCTCAAGTCCCTTGCCACTTCCTCGGCGGGCATCCCCGGAACCCCATAGGCTACGAGCAGCACGTCCGTTGTCGCATCTGTGACTCTCGTGGCTTCGACGTCGCCGTGCGCATACACGCATAAGATTTTCTCGTCGTCGGTCAGCACCACCGCCCTCCTACTTAGTTTCTTCTTACGCCCACCAATGAGCGTCACCTCTTCGCCGTCTTCGGCGAACCGCACCCGCAACTCGCCCTTAACCTTCTGGGCGTCGAAGGCGCTGAACGTCATTAGAAGACGGACCGACGCAATGTTATAAGCGTCAACGACGGGTAAAATCCTCGGTAACGACTTCCCTGCAAGGACACGCCTTAATAACGCTTCGGCAGCAGGGCGGCTCTTTGTAGGGTCCACACCCATTCGCCAGAAGAAGTCTCGCTGCGCCCTTATTTTTCCTGCGTCCTTCACACCCTTCAGGTCAAACTGCTGCCTCGCCCACACCTCGACCCGTCGCAGCTCTGCGTCTATTCTCTTTCTACTCTCGTTGTCCTGCGTCACATCCTTTATCTCCGCGACTCCGACACAGATTCTGAATTTTTCCCTCACCGCTCCATTTATAGCAACAAGCATCACCCACCCCTCCTCGCAGTAAGCGTTGTTTATGTTGATAACAAAATAGTAATAATGACCCGTCCATTCGAACATTTAGTAAAAAAGGCGTTAGAGGAGAGGGAGGAACTTGGCATTTACGTTCCGGATTTGGATGTGGAGGTGGGTATTTACCAGACACCGCAGTTTGCGACTGGCTACCTTTTGAAAGAAGGCAAAAGTCTGCTCCTCCTGAATGTCGCACAGAGCGGGGAGGAGGAAGAAAACTTGGAGGCGGTGCGGCGGGAGATAGAGCGGGTTTCCATACTGGAGGCTAAGCTGAATGAGTCATTTTTGGAGCTGAACGAGCGGGAGCGCGAGCTACAAGAAGAAGTTGTAGTCCGTGGGAACAGGGACCGGGAAATGGAACTTGCCGAGGTGAAGATTAAGAAGATACGAGGTTACTTGGAGAACATGCCGATAAACGAGTGTTGCTTCCTCGTGTTCTGCTTCGTGCCATATGGGGAGTGGGGCATGCTTGAGGATGACCCTGAAGGGCTGAGGGAGAGTATCGTGGAGGCTTTCGACTTTGGAATCTGGCGTTACGACGAGCGTATTGCGGAGGCTTTGCTCCTCGATGGCTACGTCCGCGGCAGGCTCGACGAGCGGACGTGCGAATACGTCAGAGACGCACTGCTCGTCGGCAGGCGTCCTCGCAGCGATGAGGGCGTGGACATTGAAGCCGCTGAAGACATCTTCGCCCGAATCTCCGAATATAAGAGGATGGCGAGCGAGAACGCAAGGCGGGCGGCGGACGCCATAGTGACGGCATACGCCGAAAACCCCGCCCGCCTGAGGAAGGCTTATGAAAGTGCGAGAGATTTTGATGAGTTCATAGGATGCTTACTTGACGATAATTTTAGCTTGTGATGGGAATGAAAAGAGCTGTGTGCGTGTGTTCCGGCGGGATAGACTCGACAGTGGCGGCTACCATCGCCAAACAGGAATACGAAGTCTACTTGCTGCATGTAAACTACGGGCAGAAGGCATGGCAGCGGGAGCGGGACGCCGTTCTCAGAATTTCGAGGCTCTTCGACGCGGAGGTTAAGTTCGTAGAACTCCCGTTCTTGAAAGAATTAGGTGTGTCAGCCCTGACCGACGCCGCCTTGGAAGTGCCGCAAAGGCTCGACCTGTTGAGCGCCGAGGCGGCTACGGCGGCGGAGACGCCGCCTACGTGGGTTCCTTGCCGAAATTTAGTTCTTCTGTCGCTTGCGAGCGCATACGCAGAGGTTTTGAGAGCGTCTGCGATCTTCACAGGCTTCAATGCCGAAGAGGCAGAAAGCTATCCCGACAACTCAGAAGACTTCGTAAAACGCTTTAATTCAACGTTGGAGTCCGCAGTGGCTTCGTTTTCAAAGCCGCCTGCGGTGGTTGCGCCGCTCGTCAAACTTTTAAAGCCGCAAATCGTGAGATTGGGAGTGGAGGTCGGTGCCCCGCTCGAGCTTACGTGGTCGTGCTACCTCGGTGGCGAACGCCACTGCGGTGTTTGCGAGTCCTGCGTGCGCCGCAAAAACGCCTTTAAAGCGGCAGGCGTCGAAGACCCGACGGACTATGAGCGGTAGCGCTCGGTGGTAAAATGTGGTATTCTGAGCTTGTTGAGGCTTACGAGAAAATAGAGGCGACAACGAAGCGTCTCGAAATGACGGACTACCTCGTGGAGCTTTTTAAGAATACGCCAAGCGAGCTGCTCGACAAGGTAGTTTACCTCACGCAGGGGCGTCTCTACCCGGAGTTCGTGGGCATCGAACTCGGCTTGGCTGAGAAGCTTGCGCTGCGAGCTGTCGCGAACGCCGCCGGCGTTCCGGTAAAAAACGTGGAGAGCGAAGCCAAAAGAGTCGGCGACGTGGGGCTTGCAGCCGAGGACATCTTGAAAAAGAAGAGGCAGGCGACGCTTTTCAGTGGCAGGCTTGATGTCGAAACAGTTTACGGCACGCTCGACAAAATCGCAAGAACTACGGGTGAGGGGAGCGTTGATGCTAAGATAAAGCTTCTTTCAGGGCTTCTGGCGGACGCAAACCCCAAAGAGGCAAAATACTTGATGCGGACGGTCACCGGACGATTAAGGCTCGGCGTTGCGGACATGACGATTTTAGACGCTCTTGCAGTAGCGTTTGCAAGCAAGGAGCAGCGGGAGCTTGTCGAACGGGCTTACAACATCACGTCGGATCTCGGCTACGTCGCAAAGCTCCTTGCCGAGGAGGGCTTGGAAGGGTTGAAGAGATGCAAGATCACGGTGGGACGTCCGATAAGGATGATGCTGGCGCAGCGGCTGACCAGCGCCGAGGAAACTTTAGAGAAGCTGGGCGGGCGTGCTGCTTGCGAGTTCAAATACGACGGCGAACGAATACAGTTGCACAAAAAGAGCGACGAAATATTGTTGTTTTCAAGACGCCTCGAAAATATAACGGCGCAATACCCGGACGTCGTGGATGCGGCTCGTCGTTGTATTCTTGCGGAGGACGCCATCGTGGAGGGGGAGTGTGTCGCTGTCGACCCCGACACCGGCGACTTCCTCCCGTTCCAAGAGCTGATGCACCGCCGTCGCAAATACGGAATCGAACGAGCGGTCAAGGAGTTTCCAGCCAGCTTTTTCTTGTTCGATGCGCTTTACGACGGCGAAGACTTGACACAGATGCCTTATCCAGAGCGGAGGCGACGGTTGGAGGCGATTGTGAGGGAGGGAAACAATTTCAGGCTCTCTGAAATGATTACGAGCGATGACGTAAACGAAATAGAAAGATTCTTCGAGCTTGCAATCGAAAGCGGCTGTGAGGGGCTTATGCTAAAGTCTATCGCCGAAGATTCTGTATATCAGGCGGGAGCTCGTGGCTGGCTCTGGATAAAGCTGAAACGCTCGTATCAGTCAAAGATGGCCGAGCCGATAGACGTGGTGGTCGTCGGCACCTTCATGGGCAAGGGGCGGCGTGCTGGCACCTACGGAGCGCTGCTTGTCGCTGTTTATGACGACGACCGTGACGTCTTCCCGACAGTCTGCAAGCTCGGCAGCGGCTTCTCAGACAAGGATTTGGAAAACCTCCCCAAAATTTTAGAGCCTTACAAAATAGGGCACAAGCATCCAAGGGTCGAAAGCTCAATAGAGGCGGACATCTGGTTCACGCCCGCCGTCGTCCTCGAGATCATCGGGGACGAACTCACGCTCAGTCCAGTCCACACCTGCGCCTTTGGGCAGATTCGGGAGGGCGCCGGCATCGCAGTCCGCTTTCCTCGCTTTACAGGACGCTTCAGAGAGGATAAAGCGCCCGAGGACGCCACAACCGTCAAGGAAATAGTAGAAATGTATCAGGCGCAGCTTAAGAAAATAGAGTGAAGAGCTGAAGTCAAGCAAAGTAAAAAGCTAACACGGTCGTTTTGTTACGACGCACCGTTAAAAATTAAAGCAACGCTCCCAATATTGTCATGGGCATGAAACGGAAAAGTGCAAAGGAGCTTCTTACTGAAATGAAAGACATTTCGGAGTTGATGCTCGACCTCTCGTATTCTGCGGTGATTTACGAGAACAAGGAGATAGCGTGCGAGGTGCTGAAGCTCGAAAGGCAGATGGATTCGTTGCTTTACAGCGCAAGGATCATGATAATGCTCGGCGCCCGCAACGTCGAAGACGCCGAAAAGCTCTCGGGTGTGCTCCAGATAGCATCTGCTGCTGAGAAAATTTCAAACGCAGCTGGCGACATCGCAAAAGTGGCTCTCGCAAAGGACGTGCCTCGAGACCTTCGAGGCGAGCTTGGCGACCTAGAAGAAGGGGTTATGAGCTTAAAGGTTGGAAAGGACTCGCCGTTCAGGGGGAAAAAGCTAAGAGAGGTTGAAGCGGATACGGGGATGCGAGTATTTGCGATAAAGCGGGGGCGGCGTTGGATTTATTCGCCCGAGGAGAGCGATGTGCTGCGGGCGGGCGATATGATACTGCTGGTGGGACCGACGGAATGCGTCTTGAAGCTCCATGAAGCAAGAGGCGAGCCTGCGACGAAAGAGGCAGGAAGGAGGCCGCCCGCCGTGGAGAGAGCAATTGACATGCTCGTCGAGATGAAAAACCTTTCGGAGCTGATAGTCGGGCTGGCGTATTCCGCCGTGCTCTTCTACGACAAGGAGATTGCGAAGGAAGTGCAGAACTTAGAAAGAAAGATGGACGGGATGAAGGACGAGCTGGAGTTTTTGGTGCTGAGCGCCGCAAAGGTAGTAGGCGAGAGCCGCTTTAACGAGCTTCGGGGGCTCCTGCACATAGCAATGTCTTCTGAGATAATCTCAGATGCCGCCTACGAGATTGCGGACGTCGTGCTCCGGGGCATGGAGTTGCATCCCGTTTTCATGGCGTCTGTGCGCGAATCTGATGAAGTCATTTCAAAAATAGAAGTCCAGAACGAGGGCATCTCAGGAAGGACGCTCGGCGAGCTTGAGATAGAAGGGTGCACGGGCATGTTCGTGCTTGCGGTTTGCAAAAAGGACGGCAGGTGCCTTTATAACCCGCCTGCTGACGTTACGATAGAAATAGGAGATAGGGTCGTCGCGAGAGGTCCTAAAGAGGGGGAGGGGAAGCTGCGGGATATTTTAGGGAAGGGTTATAGTTAATTCTCTCTGAGCGGGAAGTAGTGACCTTCTTCCCGGCTAAATTCGGGGGCTTCAAGAAGGCAGGGCATGCCCTGCCATAGTCGAGCGTCGCGGGACGGCTGCGACGGAGATACGTCAGCTGAGAACGCATATCGGAGTCTCCTACAGTCCCCCTTATCGTTGTCCTTTCTCACCACAAGCCGCAGCGGTGCTCCTTGCTGTCTCCGTGCGACCCGGTTCAGCCGTCTCAAGTCGGGCGTGCTCAATCCGCAACGCCCCTCTCTGACCGTGCCACGGGAAATTACATTTCTCGGCACAATCCCGCATGAACCCATGTCGTGAGCAGGAGTCCCGCGGTATTTTGAGCTCGCTTCGCCACGAACGCGCCAGCAAGCCCCACTTCATTAATTTATTACTATATTCTGCAGTTAGTAGCGGAAGGGCTCTCCGGTCTTCGGTGTTAAATGTCGATCTAAGTTTTTTCAGCCTGTCGCCACGAGCTTGCACTCTGCCCTCTGCATCTCTGATAAAACAAGTATAAAACCACCACTAATCTCCTCGATAGGAGGCTTTGTTTTGTAAAAGTATTAAATGGGAACTAACCCAAATTCGCAACAAAAGGTTGCATATTAAGACGATGCCAGACGAGGCGTGGCGTAAGTGGGAGCATGTGACGAAGCTCGACCCTGACAAGGAAATTAGCGACGAGCATCTTAAAATCGTAGCGGAGAGCGGCACCGACGCGATAATGGTTTCGGGGACACAGAACGTCACCGCCGAGAACGCCCGTCGGCTCTTAGAGCGTTTAGAGCGTTTCGACGTGCCGTGCGTGCTGGAACCGTCGAGTCCTGAGGTTGTAAATTACGACTGTGACTTTCTTTTCGTGCCATCGGTGTTAAATGCGGTGGACGTCGCCTGGGTCGTCGGGCTGCACGCCCACTGGGTCAAGCGGCACTGGGTGCTCCGCAAAGAACTTGATTGGCAGCGGGTTATTCCCGAAGCTTACATAGTTTTAAACCCAGACTCTGCAGTCGCAAAAGTCACAAAAGCAAAAACGGGGCTAAGCGTCGAGGACGTCGTTGCCTATGGCGTCTGTGCGGAACGCTATTTTAGGTTCCCTATCGTTTACGTGGAATACAGCGGGACGTTCGGCGACGTGAGCGTTGTCAAAAGGCTCGCCGACGCTCTTGAAGAGGCGGCGCTGTTCTACGGCGGTGGCATCGATTCAAGTGAGAGGGCGAAAGCGATGAAAGAGCACGCCGACGTCATCGTTGTCGGGAACATTGTCTACGAGGACATAAACAAATTTCTGGAAACGCTCGACTTTTAGCTGCTACGTGCAGGCAGGTTGCCGTTGGTGAGCTGCGGTGTTGATGTGACAGGCTCACTGTGGATAATCACGGTCGCTTAGTTCAGTTATATCTCCAGCATTCTCTGCCCCATCCCTGTTAACTTCCACCTATATGGGCGTTTCCCCTTCCTTTTCACGATCCTCTCACGCTCAAGTAGTCGCAAATGATGAATGGACGAGGAGTAACTTATTTTAGAGGCTTCTGCTATCTCTTTAGC
>QMVQ01000068.1 GCA_003661185.1 Candidatus Alkanophagales archaeon
ATAACGTATAAGCAGGCGCTGATAACTCTGCTCCTCGGCAGCATGATTGTCATCACGATGATTTACGTCAAGTTCTCCTTCGCCATGTATGTCTCGCTGTTCGGCAGGTTCGGCGTGAAAATCTCTGCCGCTGCTTACACCTCCAGCATGCTTGCTAAAGTTATCACCATTGTTATGGTCATGTTGCTACTCTGATGAAACAACAGCGGATAAACGCCACAAGCAAATTACGTCTAAACTATGCATCCAAAGTCGATTTTATCCTCTCACAAGCCTCTTTTATCCTTTCAACAGTCGTCGTCAGCGCGAATCTGACGTAACCGTCGCCGTGTGCCCCAAAACCAATACCGGGCGTCACGACCACCGCCGTCCGCTCAAGGAGCAGCGTTGCGAACTCTAACGACGAATAGCTCTCAGGAACCCTCGCCCAGACGTAAAATGTCGCCTTTGGCGTCTTAGCCTTTATTCCAGCATCTCTTAACCCTTTTATCAGGGCGTCCCGCCGCTCTTTATACGTGCGGACGTTGCGTTCGATGACGTCCTGCGGACCTTTGAGGGCGGCGACCGCCGCGAGCTGCACCGCTTGAAACACGCCCGAATCCACGTTCGTTTTTATTTCCCTGATGCCCTTCAAAACGTCGGCGTTGCCGACGACGTAGCCTATTCTCCAACCGGTCATGTTGTAAGTTTTGGAGAGCGTGTTGAACTCCACGCCCACCTCAAAGGCGCCGTCGGCTGCAAGGAAGCTCATCGCTTTGTAGTCGTCGAAGGTTATTTCCGAGTATGGATTATCGTGCATGACGATAACGCCGTAATCCTTTGCGAAGTCCACAACCTCCTTAAAGAACTCCTTGGAGGCGCCCGCCGCTGTCGGGTTGTTGGGGTAGTTCAAAAACAAAAGTTTCGCTTTCTTGGCAATATCCACGTCGATTTCTGAGAGGGAGGGCTCAAACTCATTTTCTTCAGTCAGAGGCAACTCGTGGGGGACGGCGTCGGCGAGCACCGTCGCATTCTTGTATACGGGATACGCCGGGTCCGGCACTAACGCAACGTCGCCAGCATCGAGAAACGCAAACGCCGCATGTGCGATACCCTCTTTCGAGCCGATGAGCGTCAGCACTTCTGTTTCAGGGTCTAATGTCACGCCCTTCCGCCGCTTATACCACTCGGCGACTGCCTCCCTGAACGCCAGCAGCCCCTCATACGACGGATACCTGTGATTCCGCGGGTCCTTCGCCGCCTCGTATAACGCCTCAATAACGTGCGGCGGCGTTGGCAAGTCCGGGTCGCCGACGCTCAAATCTATGATGTCAGCGCCCTCTTTTTTCTTCTGCGCCTTCTTTTCGTCAATCTCCGCAAAAAGATACGGCGGCAACGAACGCAGCCTCCTCGCATGCATCACTGTGAAAGTCGCCGACTCTCGTATTTAAACTTTCGTGCTTGCCCTCGCAGGAAAGACGCTCGTAGGAACGACGATGTGGGATTTACCTCGCTGACAGGTGCTCACCAATGAACTGCATAAACCTTTTTATATCTTAAACTTTTTATCATCAATCTGTATGAGTGCTTTGGATAAGCTCGTGGGGAATTCCACGCATTTTAAGATAATGAAGTTATATTACGAGAACATGGACCTTTCAGAGAACATCTCAGAAATATCCCGCATCATAAACAGGAGTCATATAACAGTGAAGAAAGCGATAAACGACTTGGAGAGCATAGGGGTGTTAAGAGAGAAGCGAATAGGGCGTTCGAGGGTCGTGACGATAAACGAGGAGAGCCCTTACACAAAGGCAGTGTTTGAATTCTTCAAGAACGTGAAGGAAATCGAGGAAAAAACATTTCTTGAGTCGTTGATAAAAAGAAAGGCGTCCTTTGAAGCTTCGAATAAGTGATTAGTGGCGGAGAATGTTGTATGCTGCGAGTGTGCAGAAGATGGCTTCTTCGGTCCTTACGGTGGCGGTGCCCTGTCCCGGCACGGTGTTCACGACGTGCCCGCCGAAGTCCTCATAAGTCAAGCCCTCATCTGCTAAAATTTCCTTCAAGCCCCGACTCGGCGAGCCGAAGACGAACGCAATGTCGCCTTTGAATATTTTCTTCATTAGCTCCACATCGAAAACGCCGAGCCTTGACGTGAATATGATCTTGCATTTCCTCCCCGATTTCTTTAGGGTTTTCCCTAGACTCCCACCTCGTCGCACGACGTAGCCCCAATAAAACGGAATCTCCTCACGCCTCGCAAGCTGCACCTCCAAAGGCTCCTTTGAAACTACTTTCACGGTCACCCGCCCACGAGCATCGCCGCCCCGCCGCAGGACGGCATACTCCTCCACCCCTATGTCCACTAACGCCTTCTTGGCGTCCTTGCTCACTACGACCCCCTCCCTAAACTCTCCAACCTCCAAGCTTGCCTTCTTTGACGCCGTGGGGTGGTGCTTTGTCCGCAGCGGCGGGATGAGTCCCACAAACCTCAGCTCCGGCTCCAAGCCAAAAAGACGCTTCCGCAAGTATTGCGGCGTTTCCGCGTATTTCAAGACCTTCTCTATGAAGCGGCTATCATCGTGCTCTCTGTCTTTGTATATCACAATTTCGTCAACGCAGAATATCGAGGCGGCTCTCGCCACCTGCCCCACTTTATATGTTTTCACCCTCTCGTCCGCCACGTCTATCGTCAGCGACGACGGTATTAAGATGCAAAGCATTATTACTAAATACTCTAAGTGGGGAAAATACCTTACGGAGCTACGCCCTCCTTAGGGGTCTGTTTCATTTTAAACTCACCTGCGAGTTTCTTTAAACATCTTCAAAGAAAAACAGCCCCGCGCAACCCGCTCACCTACGGGGCTCACCCCCCTCGCTCTTATATGCCTGAGCGGGGCATTTATCAATAATCACGGATTTTCCTTGCATCTATGTTTTTGTCTCTCCCTGAAAAAAGCAAAGTAGTTACATACTTTTCGGAATATGACTCATCTTACTCCTCCAAGGTTTCACGTTAATCTCGGCATATGCATTTCCCGTTAGTCTTAACAACAATTCCGTCAACTGTATGTATGTTTCTTCTCTCAAAACAACAGCGAGGTAAAAGATAAATTATATTTGCCTCCAATTGAGGGTAATGGTGGAGAGGCTAAGGGCGGCCCTTTCAAAGCGGGATAGAAAGACGATGGAGGATGAAAATTTTTCAAGAGCTGCGGTTTTGGTTCCTGTCTTCAAAAAGGACGAGAAGTGCCACATACTCCTCATAAAAAGGACCGAGGAGGTGCAGCACCACAAAGGCGAGGTTTCATTCCCCGGAGGCGCCTACGAAGAGGAGGATGGCGATTTGCTAACTACGGCGCTGCGGGAGTGCGAGGAAGAAATAGGATTGAAGCCCGACGACGTCAGCGTCCTCGGGGCGCTCGACGATGTAAAGACGTTAAGCTCAAGGTACATAATCACGCCTTTTGTAGCGCTGGTTCCTTACCCTTATGAGTTTAAAGCGAATGTGCGTGAGGTTGCACGGGTTTTTGCGGTGCCGCTTTCGGAGTTTCTCGATGAGAGGAATTTTAAGGGCGACAGATGGGTGTGTGACGGCGAGGAAATCTGGGGCGCCACCGCCATGATTTTAAAACAGTTACTGGAATTGCTGAGATGATTGAGTGCTGAAAGATGAGTGAGGAAGAATTAAGAAAGATAAGGATGAAGAAGCAGAAAGAGCTGGAGGCAAAAATTAGGGAGAGGATGAAGATGCAGGAGATAGACCACCCTTTGGTTATAACTGACGAGACTTTCGAAGAGGTAATCAGGAAATATCCGCTCGTCGTCGTGGATTTCTGGGCGCCGTGGTGTCCGCCGTGCAGGATGATAGCGCCGATAATAGAGGAGCTTGCGAAGAAGTATGCCGGGCGTGTTGTCTTCGGCAAGCTGAACACCGACGAAAACATGCGGACCGCCGCCTCTCTCGGGATAATGGCGGTTCCCACGCTCATGATTTATAAGGACGGCAGGCTCGTCGACCAAATCATCGGAGCGCTCCCGAAGAAGCACTTGGAAGCCCGTATTGAAAAATGGCTTTGAGCAAGACGGGAAAAAAGGAAATAGTGAAGTTATTTGCGGACATCGGCTACCAAGTCCATCCTGAAGCAATTCCGCTGCTGAAAAAGTATGAGGGCTCTCTACAAAGGCTCGTGGAGGATGTGAAAAAGGTTTTCGGAGACTCGCTCCTCGTCATAGAAAGGGCGCATGTGGAAAAGCTTTTAGAGCGAAAAGTGCTTTTAGATTTAGAGCAGGTGGGGGGCACGGCGCCAGCGCCCCGAATCATAAAATCCTTCAACGACAGCTCCCGACAGCCGCAACAGCCGCAAATGCAGCTCCAACAGCTATTCCTCGATAGATACAAGAGGATAAGTAAGATATTAAAGGCAAGGATAAACGCAAGACCAATAAAGCGGGTTAAGAGTGGCGATTCTGAGGTTTCTGTCATCGGGCTCGTCTCTTCCGTGGCGAAGACCCGGAAGGGCAACGTCATCGCCGAACTCGAAGACCCTACGGGCTCTATTCCTGTGATTTTCCAGAAAGACGTGAATCTCCTGCTTGATGAGGTTGTCGGCGTAACGGGACGCTTGACCAAAGACCACAGATACCTCATTGCTGAGAGGATTGTTTATCCTGAGGTTCCACTTTATAATGAGAAAAGAGAGGAGATTGGAAACGGGTCGGAGGGGCATAAGGCGCTGTTCATCTCAGACATGCACTTTGGTAGCAAACAGTTTTTAGAAGAACAGTGGAATCGCTTCATAGACTGGTTAAAACGGCGCACCGATATTTCTTACGTGGTCGTCGCTGGCGACGTCGTCGACGGTATCGGCATCTACCCAAGGCAGGAGGAAGAGCTTCTGATTAAAGACATCTACGAGCAGTATGAGCTCGCCGCCGCGTATCTTCGGGAAATCCGCCACGCACACATAATAATCTCGCCCGGAAACCACGACGCTGTGCGGCAGGCGGAGCCGCAGCCGCCACTTTCGGGCGAAATCGCCGAGATGTTCCCGAAGAACGTGCATTTTGTCAGCAGCCCTGCAACCTTCGAAATCGCGGGCAGACATATCGTCGTGTATCACGGGCAGTCCTTCGACGACATCATCGGCGAAATTCCGGGGCTAAGCTACGAGGAGCCTCTAAAACTAATGATGGAGTTGCTGAGGCGGCGGCATCTCGCCCCGATATACGGGAAGAGCGTCCCAATCCTCCCACAGGGCGGTGAGGACCATGCCGTCATCGAGAGCGTGCCGGACGTGCTGCACTGCGGGCACTCGCATACCGTCGGCGTCGCAAGATACAGGGGCGTCCTGCTCATAAATTCAGGGACGTGGCAGGCGCAGACGAAATATCAGAAGAAAAGGAGCATAGAGCCGGTACCGTGCCGTGCGACGCTTGTGGACTTAACCGCAATGCGGGCGAAGGTTTTGAATTTCGCAGCCGCCTCTTGAATTTCAACCGCACCACTTCCAAAAAGCTTTAAGGCATGCATACTTGAGAATAACCCATGATGAAAGGGCTGCAAAGAGCCGTGGAGGAAGCCGCTGAGATTATAAAAGAGCATAAGTTTGTGAGAATAATTTCACATTATGACGCTGACGGCATAACAGCCGCTGGAATATTATGCAATGCGCTGCATCGCCTTGGAATTAAATTCCATGTGTCCCTCGTTGGCAAACTGGACTCTTTGCTCTTGGAGAATTTGTTGGATGAAGAGCTTGTCATCTTTTGCGATATGGGGAGCGGGCAGCTCGGCAACCTGCCCCGCTTAAAAGGCACAACTGTGGTTTTAGACCATCATATCTGCGAAAGGGAGCAAAAAGACGGCATACTGCATGTGAACCCTTATCTTTTTGGGATAAACGGCATGGACGAGGTCTCCTCCGCAGGCATCTCATACCTGCTGGTGAAGTGTGTGGATGAGAAGAACGTGGAGCTCGCAGGGCTCGCAATCGCCGGGGCGCTCGGCGATAAGCAAGTGATGACCGGAATAAACAGGGAAATCTTGGAAGAAGCTGTGAGAGCGGGCGTCGTTTCTGTGCGGCGGGGGCTGCGGCTGGGCGCAGGCGTCATAAAAGATATGCTCCTCTTCTGCACCGACCCGTATTTGGAGTTTGCGGGCGAGCCCGAGCTGGTAGAGGCGTTTTTAGCGGACATGAAAGTCAACGGCACGAGGCGGCTTAATGAACTTTCGGAGGCGGAGCTGGAGCGGCTTACTGCGGGGCTGCTTTCGAGAGCGTCGGCGGCGAGCCGTGATGCGCTGATAGGAGACGTTTACACGTTGAACTTCGAGGTCATAAAGGATGGAGCGAGCTTTGCAAAGACACTTGACGCCGTCGGACGCTTCGGCAAAATGGGCGTCGCCGTCGCCCTCTGCATGGGCGATGAGAGCGCCCTCGACGAGGCTTTATACCTGCACAGAAAATTCCAAAGTAGGCTCGTTGCTGAGCTGAAAAGAGTCCGGGAGGGGATGCCCTCCAGCGAGAACCTTAGATATTTCTATGTGAGAGAGAAGAACATCACGGGCGTCCTCGCCGGCATCATCGCCCGCTACATCTCCCCCGACAAATCCGTCGCCACGATTAATAAGAATCAGGGTAAAGAGACGAAAATCTCAGTGCGCTGCTCACGAACTCTCCTCTCGCAAGGCATCGACCTCGCAAAAGCCGTAGCCACAGCCGCAAACGCCGTCGGAGGGCGGGGCGGTGGGCACCCAGTAGCGTCGGGTGCTGCCATCCCTGAAGGTGCAGAAGCTGAATTCCTTAAAATCCTTGATAAGATAATAGGAGAGCAGAAAAGAGCTGCACAGAAGAAAACTGGAAATGCATGAGGAGTTAAGGAAATTTGGGAGGAAACTCGTGGAAAGCGGGCTCGTTTCCTCGCACTTTGGAAATATCAGCACACGAATCGGACGCAAGATGCTAATCAGTAGGAGCGGCGCCATGCTCGACGAGCTCGACGAGGCGAGTGTCGTCGAAGTCGATTTGGAAAAGCCGTCGAGCCTCGACATCATTGCGTCGTCGGAGGCGAACGTCCACCGTGCAATCTACAAAAATACATCGGCGCTCGCAATAATACACACGCACTCGCCGTTCGCAGTCGTGCTGTCGCTGCTCTGCGGCGCTCGTGGCGAGAGAAAAATCGTGCCAGTGGACACTGAAGGCTCTTACTTCCTACACGAAATCCCGCTTGTCCACGGCGGCGCCGGCACTGAGGAGCTCGCGAAAAACCTCGCAGACGCCCTAACAGAGCATAAGGCGGCAATCGCCGTCGGGCATGGTGCGTTCTGCATCGGAAAAATTGTCGAAGAGGCGTTCGTCGTCGCCTCCATGGTCGAACACAGCTGTAAAGTCAAATACTTTTACGACTTGCAGCGAAGCATTGGTTTTCGGGGATGAACCACCTTACGTCCTGCTCTCGCTCGTCGCTGTCGGCAAAACGTAAACGTACCTCTGCCCTAGGTGCTGAGAACTCACCCAAGTTGATATTTCATTTAATTTGTCGGAATATATACAAACTTATTCATGCTCACTGTTTCTGTTCTCCCATGACGAGGTGACCTCCCCCCCTCGCTTACGCAAGGGGCTTCCACCGTGAAGCTTGCGAGGTTGGGCGTTCACTCGAGCTTCACGCTCTGAGCTCATGCACCTTCGGGACGGTCACGAGCCCCGCATCCCACCCCTCTCGTTAAGGAGCGGGCTACAAGAGAATATGTGTTCAGAGAAGTATCTAAATCTAACCCACCCACCTCCCCTTGCGTAAGCGAGGGGAGGAGGTCACCTCGTCATGGGAAAACAGAAACAGTGAGCATGAATAAGTTTGTATATATTCCGACAAATTAAATGAAATATCAAC
>QMVQ01000069.1 GCA_003661185.1 Candidatus Alkanophagales archaeon
AAATAGAGAGGAAGAGGGATGACTTCCTGCACAAGCTTTCGAGGTTCTACGTGGATAATTACGATCTCATAGCGGTTGAGGACTTGGAAATAGAAAACATGAAAAGGAATCACAACCTCTCAACACAAATCTCGGACGCCTCGTGGGGGAAGTTCCTTCACTACCTGTCTTACAAGGCTGCGAGCGCCGGTAAGGCATTTGTGAAGGTTCCTCCGAGAGGCACATCCGAGGGTTTGTCGCGGGACGACCCACTGCGAGATTATATGTCTGCGAGGAGAATATTGGAAAGAGCGGGGTGGGGCCCACCCTCAGAGCCTGTGGAGAGGAGACCTCTACTCCATGTTCCCGTTTCGGCAGTGATCATGGGGCAAGCCTCCTCCGTGAAGCAGGAACCGACCCTCACTGGATGCCCCTTCAGTGAGGGGAGGAGGTCACAATGCGACAACAGCTGCCACGTCCCCAACGCCCGCACGGTTCACTACCGCCTTTAAAATGTCTCTGACGTGTTTCAAGTTTGGCGAGTCTTTCCTTAGCACGAGTATTCTTGCGGGCTGCCCTTCGGCGAGCACGCCGCCGCCTGCTTTCACAATTTTTGCGCCATTGAGCGTAGCCATTCGCAGAACTGTGCGTGCGTCCAGCCTGTAGATCTTAGAGATGAATTCCAGCTCTGAGAACATGTTTGGCGAGTTCAGCATGACATTGTCCGTACCCACGCCCACAGTCAAACCGATTTCGAGCATTTTTTTAAGAGGCGGAAACCCCACGCCCGTTCTGAGGTTCGAGCGGACGCAGACCACCGCATTTATTCCCGCGTCCCGCATCTTTTTGAGGTGTGAGGGCGACGCATGCGTTAAATGCACCAGAAAGTCAGGGCGAAGCTCAATAGCAGCCTCTACGTCAAGCTCGTTGCGTTCGCCGGCATGGAGTGCGAAAAGCTTGCCTCGCTGCTTTGAAGCCGCCGCCAGCTCTTCCAAAAGCTCAAGCGGGTGGTCTGCGACGCTGCTCATCCCAATGCCGTCCGCCTCCTTAAGAACGACGACTGCCTCCTCAACGGCGTTGTTGAAGCGAGACGGGCGTCCTAAAATGCGTGCCACGCCGCTTAGTTCTTTAACTTTTTCTCTCTCCGCACCCACGGTCATCACCGCCGCCTCTGCTGCTGCTAATGCCTTTTTCAGCAGGCGTATGCCTTCGACGCCACCTTCCCTGAAGTCCGCGAATGTAAACGTGCCTGCCGTCAGCATTTCTACGACGGCATCACACATAGCCGCTATGAGCTTCTCAGGCGGCGTCTCTCTCAAAATCCTCTCCTTCAGCCCTCCCGGACCTACAAGCGCTTCGAGCGGCAGGTCCGGCGGCTCCTTCGCAACTGCGTCGCCGACGTGCGTGTGCGCATTCACGAACGCCGGCAGTAGCACGCCTCGAACTTCGGCGTCCGCCGTATACCTTCCTGAAACTTCTTTTATTACGCCGCCTCTCACATCTACGACCACGTATCCCTCAAAAACCTCGAAATCCTCGCCGTAAAGCACAGTGCCTGCGAGCGTCAGCTCCTTATTCCCCTCGTTCATTCTTCACACCCGAAACGGCGGCGTCAAAAATCTTGTCATGGTCGAAAGCGAGCGGCGAGGGCTTGGTTCTGAAGACTTTGACGGCGGCAGCGTCGCTGCCCGCCCGCAGCTCCCCGCCGACAGCATCTGCGAGGAACGCTACGGATACGAAGTGCCCCCTGGGGTCCCTGTCGGGCTCGGAATACACGCCGACGAGCCTTTTCAGCTTGATTTCCAAACCAGTTTCCTCCCTCGCCTCTCTGAGGGCGGCAGCCTCGACCGTCTCGCCGTATTCAACGACGCCGCCCGGCAACGCCCAATAGCCTTTAAACGGCCCTTTACCTCTTTTCACAAAAACAAAACCTTCATCTTTGCGAATGACAACATCCACAGTCAGCACGGGCAGTTCCCTTGCTTCCATTAGCATATTTCGGACCTCTGATTTTAAAAAGCTGGGCTGCTTGTCGGTGGTGTGAGTAGATGCAACCCGCCGTTTTCGTATATCCTATAAAAGGGCGGTGGCGAAATAATACCAGATGATAACAAGGAAAGAAGTGGCTGAAGTCTTAAAGGATTATGACGCTTCGAAGCTGCGAATTGGCGTGCTCGGCTCGCACTCCGCCCTCGAAATAGGGCACGGCGCCAAGCAGGAAGGCTTTGAGACCGTAGTCATCTGCCAACGGGGGCGTGAGAAGACTTACACGAAATACTACCGTAACCTCTTCGACCACGTCATCCTCCTTGACAGATTCGCAGACATCGTGCAAGACGATGTGCAGGAAAGACTCAGAGCGCTAAACACAATATTCGTGCCGAACCGCTCGTTTTCAGTTTACGTCGGCTACGACAATATAGAGCGGAGATTCCTCGTGCCGATGCTCGGAAACAGATTTATTTTGCGGAGCGAGGAGCGGGACGCCGAGCGCAACCAGTATTACCTGCTGCAGCAGGCTGGCATCAGGATGCCACGCATCTTCAAGTCGCCCGCCGAAATAGACACGCTCGTCATTGTTAAAGTCCCTGAAAAAGCCAGAAAAATCGAAAGAGCTTTCTTCTACGCATCTTCGCCCGAAGAGTTCAAGCGGCGGGCAGAGGAGCGAGTTAAAAAGGGAATAATAAGCGAGAAGGACTTAAAGAGGGCGACGATTGAGGAATACGTCTTAGGTGCGAAGTTCAACGCCAACTTCTTCTGGTCGCCGCTCACCGACGAGCTTGACCTGCTCGGTTTCGACCGCCGCATCCAGACGAACCTCGACGGCGTCCTCAGCCTGCCTGCGGAGGAACAGCTTGAAGCGAAGGTTCCGACGCAAAATGTCGAAATCGGGCACATGGGAGCGACGCTTAGAGAGTCGCAGCTCGAAAAAATCTTCGAGGCAGGCGAGAGGTTCGTGGAGGCGTGTAAGCGTGAATATCCACCGGGTATCATTGGGCTTTTCGCCCTGCAGGGCGCCTTCACGCCCGACCTTGAATTCTGCGTGTTCGACGTGTCACCTCGTATTCCAGGATGCCCGTGCGTCGAGCCGACATCGCCTTACATGAAATACAAATACGGCAAGGAAGTGGGTCCAGGACGCAGGGTCGCCATGGAAATAAAGAGCGCTGCGGAGAAGGGCTCTTTGCCGGAAATCGTAACCTAACGACGACCCGCGCGGCACGCAGCGCAACGCCCTCCCAACACCAAGCCAACAGCAATTAGCCCTGCAGCACCGCCCAAATCGCCAAAGCGAAATCTTCAGCGCTTTCCGGGTCTCTTGCCGTCACAATATTATCGGCGACCACTATGCCCTCATCCGCATAGATTGCTCCACCCCTCTCAAGCTCCTCCACCGCCTCAGGTTCGGGGAAGACCGTCGCCTCCTTGCCCTCCAGCACACCTGCCCTTGCAAGAACTACAGGCGAAAGACAAATCGCCGCCACCACCTTTCCCGCATCATAAGCGTCCTTGACCAGCGTTCTGAGGGTGAAATCGTCCCAGAGATATTCTTTAGAGCCAACGCCGCCGATAACGACGACGACATCAAAACTCTCAACGCTCACATCGGAAATCATAACGTCTGGCTCCACAACGGCTCCGAGCATGCCCTTCGCCGGCTTCGTCGTAATGCTTGCTATCTTGACCTCTGCGCCGTGTTCTTCGAAAATCTCCTTCGGCACGAAAAGCTCATCGTCCCTGAAGCCCTCCGGCGCTATGACCATGAGGATTCTAATCGGCTGCGTTGGTGCGGGCTGCACAGGCGTAACGACAGAAGTGGGAGACGCCATGGGCAAGGTCGGAGCTGACGGTCTCTCAATGCACCCTCCAAGCAAAACCGTTGCTGCAACAGTTATCATTAAAACGGCAACGACCCTCGACATGTTCGCATATTAGTCTTTTGAAATAAAATTTAATTTGGTCCAACGCCGTTTATGGGCTATCGCATTGTTGTTTGCGTCTTGCGTATTTGCGTGTTGTGTATTTGCGTGTTGTATATTTGCGCCAACTCTCTCATATTTCCGGGCGTCGCCCTTCTTCGTGGCGTCGATGCCCACTTTCGTAGTAAGCCCGTTTTCCGAAGAGGGGTCGAGCGATGAGCCCCTAACATTCGGGATTAAAACGACATCTCTGTCCCAGCGCACCCGTGTCGCCACTGCATATTCGACGTCTCGCACGTCATAAATGTTCACGTCTTCATCAACGACGACCGCCAGCTTCAAGCTTGGGTGTGCCGCAAACGCCGCAACGCAGGCGTTTTTTGCCTCGCCCTCACCGCCCTTCCTTATCTGAATGACCGCATGCAAATAACAACAGCCGCCATCGGTTAACACGACGTTCTTCACCCTCGTGACCCTGCCCACCGCCTTGAAAATCAAAGGCTCGTATGGCACGCCCATCAGGAGGCGGTGCTCACCGCCCGACGGCAGGATTGCGTGGTATATCGGGTCTTTGCGGTGGTAAATTCTCGTGAGCGTGAGCACTGGCTCCTCACGCACGACGTCGTAAGTGCCAGTTATATCCACAAAAGGCCCCTCCTTTGCGGCATCGCCGCCAAAGAAGCCTTCGAGCACGAACTCGGCATGCGGCACCGCAACGCCGTTTCGCAGCCTGAAAAGTTCCACTTCCCCCTCCAGCCCTGCCGCCCTCTTGAGCGCTGCGGCGTATTCGAACTCCTTGCCTCTCGGCACTCTCGTCGCCGCCGCCAGTAGCAAGAAAGGGTCAACACCGATAGCAACGCCCACTCTTAGCTCTTCGCTACGCTCCCTCGCCTCTCGATACATGTTGTAGAGATGCCTACTGGGCACGAGCCGCACGGCGAGCCGCCGCTCATCAAGAACAAGCATCCTGTGAAACGAAGCGTTTGAAACGCCGTCGAGCTCCGCAACGACCACGCCTGCAGTGATGTAGGCACCGCCGTCGCTCTTAAAGTGGCGGAGGATAGGCAGCTCCCGAAGGTCTGGCTCTCTTGCAAAAGCTTTAGTCTCAGAATCCTCCACGACCCTTACGGAGCTTTGAAGCCCGTCCGTCGGAATTCCAGCGAGGAACGCTGCCAGTTGCTCCTTCGGAACGCCGAAGAGCTTGCTCAGCAGCTCCCTTGAGCCCAAAACGTTCATTGCAACCCTGTGTTCGCCGTCAACCGCATGAAAAAGCAGTGGGACGCCGTCGTGCTGCATGCAAAACTCCGAAACCTCATAGCTCGCAGAAACCCTCTCCCTCACCTCAAGCAGCAAGCCCTCCGCAGAAAGTCGCCGCAGCCAGCTCCTCAGCCCCATACTCTCTGAATTTGCGCACATGCATTAAAAAGTAGTCGAGAGGAGAATGTTCGACGCTCAGCAGAAAGAGGGCTTACTGAGACGAGCATGCTTTTATCTTTTGGTAAATTCGCTCTCTTGCATTTACGCACGCGAATTTCTCCTTTGCCGCCCCAACCAGCGTCTCCGTCCTTCCGAGAATCAGAAAGCCGCCGTCGTTCAACGCCTCGTAAAAATCCATGAGCAGTCTTCCCTGCAGCTCCTTTGAGAAGTATATCATAACGTTTCTGCAGAAGATGACGTCGAAATGCGAGAATTTTTCACCAGAAATCAAATCATGTTTCTTGAACCTCACAAGGCGGCGAATGTCGTCCTTTATGCGATACTTGCCGTTTTCATGCTCAAAATGCTTTTTTACGATGCGACGCTCGACGTTTCTTAACGATGCTCCTTCGTATAAACCCGCCACCGCCACCTTCAGCGCTTGTTCGTCTATGTCTGTCGCGAGTATCGAAACCAAAAAGCTTTTTAGCTCCCCGCCGAGCATCTCGTGCAGGATGATGGCTATCGTATAAGGTTCCTCACCCGTTGCGCAGCCGGCGCTCCAAATCCTGAGAATCTTGCTCCCCCGTCTCTTCTTTTCAGAAAGTAGTTGCGGCAGCACCTCATTTTTAAAAACTTGGAACGCTTCTACGTCCCTGAAAAATTGCGTCACGTTTACCGTTATTTTGTCCAAAAGGGCAACGTATTCCTCAGGATGCTCATCAAGGAATCTCAAATATTCTCGGTATGAAGAAACGCCGCTCTCTTTCATCCGAATGTCAATCCGGCGTCTTAGATAATTATCTTTATATTTATAACAGTCCAAACCAGTCTTCTTAGATATTTTCCTTTTTAGAATGTTGAAAAAGGCGGCGTCTGCTGCGGTTGTCATGTTAAAAAAATTTTAAACGATGCATAAACTTAAGGATGCGGATTGGCTAAAAAACTTTTTCAGGGGAGGGACGTGCGTGTGCGTAGTGGCGAGCTATCATTGCGACTCATAGATGCCCTATGCGTAACTCTGGTCATCTTGCAGGTTTTAGATTTCTATACTACTTATTTTCTGCTGAGCAACTGCGACTTCGCATACGAGGCGAACGCTCTGATGCGGGCGGTGCTGGACCGAAGTTATTTCTTGGCATTTGCGCTGAAAATTAGCGTTACCGTCGCGCTCGTAGGGGTCTCGGCACTCTGGGTGCGAGGCAAGCTGCAACTGCCGCTGCACAGCGTCATAGCGGACTTCAATCTGAAACTCGAAAAAGCGTTCGGACTTGACAAAATAGAGAGTAGGAAGACTCTCGTGTTCTATCTATTGCTTCTCTGCAATATCTTTTACATCTTCGTGGTAACGCATAATACGGTGGCGATTGCGTTGTTCCTCATGTGGACGTAACGTTCACGCTAACTCCTTTGCGATGAGCTTGGCTACGCTTACCTTGCTGAAGATTGTCTCCAAAGTGTCAGTTGCAATGATTTCCTTGACGCCAGCATTGAACATTCTAAGAGCGGCGCCGGGTACGAGGACGGCGTGGACGCACGCCACATAAATCTCAGACGCACCCAGCTCTTTAAGGAGCGTCGTTGCTCTTACTATTGTGCCACCCGTCGAAACTATGTCATCAACGAGCGCCACGCTGCGGGCGGCGACGTCGAGCGCCTTCGGCTTTATTTCAACTTCCTCAGCGCTGAGCCTCGTCTTCTCAAGCACGTCGTATTCGACGCCTGCATGGTCGGCGGCTGTGGCAGCGAGCGCTGCAGCGCCGTCGTCAGGCGCCACGATGAGTTCGACGTCCTTCGCTTGGACACGGAGATGCTCGCCGAGGAGCATTGCCGCATCCAGCACCTTAACGCTACGAGCGTTTTCAAAGTATCTCAAAGCCTTTTCGGAGTGAGGGTTGATCACAAATGCCTCGTCCGCAAAGATACATCTCGCAAGCGCCCGCACGCTTATCGGCTCGCCACTCTTGAACCTCTTATCCTGTCGTGCATATCCCAAATACGGGATGATGACGCTTATTTTCGATGCATCAAGCCCCTCGCAGGCTTCAATGAGCTGGAGAAGGCAGACGAAATCGGTGTCAGAGGTTATGCTCTGGATAATCGCCACGCTCTCGTCGTTAAGCGTCTCGGTCGAAGCGACCCTCGTGTATAGCTCACCGTCAGGAAAAACTCGAAACTCGCACGGCAAAAGCTCACAACCGAGCGCCGCAGCGACCCTCGAAGCTAAAACCTGAGATGCACGCCCCGCCACTATTTTCATCGCTACATCCCCACTCCGCCGTGACCTCCTCCCCCGAGTCAGGGCTTCCACCGGAAGCCTCAGGGAAGGTTGGGGAGTGTGCCGGACGGCGCTCCCCTCCGGGCTGGGTCACGACAGCCCCTATCCGCAGGTTATACCCACGGACTCGTCACGTATTCATAGAACGCAAGTATATAAAGACTTTCCCACCCCTTCCCCTGCCCTCCTTGGGATTAGCAGCAACATCATCCTAAAATTTCCTTAATCCTCCCCTCT
>QMVQ01000070.1 GCA_003661185.1 Candidatus Alkanophagales archaeon
AAACGGTGGCTCGTCGATGCCATACTCCTTTTCGAGCGTGCTCATGTTGTGGACGCACGATTTGCCCTTTGGAATCAGTTTGTCAAACTTCAAAGGCTTACACGCGATTTTGCCGACGACCCACAAGCCACCGTTCACTTCAAGGGGCGAGACGTCCGCCACCGTCGAGAAATACGAAATCGAAAGCTTAATCGGCATGTCTCCTACCTCGCTTAGCAGTGCAGCCGCCTGCGAGGGCGTGCACCCGAGCTTATGCCGTAAATATTCGAAAACAAGTCCAGTCCTGAGCGCAACCCTACGAACATGCACATCAATCGGCTGGAGCAACGAGCACTCCTCTTGCGTGAGATCTGACGTTCGGAAATGATAGAACAAGTCCCGGAGGAACATCGAAGCCGTCTTGTCGCCGACCCCCGGAATATCTTTTAAGCTCTCAAGAACCTCTTTCAAAGCTCCGCCTCGCTCATGCTCGCTTATCACGTAGTCCACGATGTTAAAATCGTATTTCGGTAATCTGCTTGCAAATTGAATGGCTCCTATGACCATCTTCCGGTCTTTGCTGTTATTCACCCCAGCATCCTTTAATGCTGCGTCCAAAGCTCGTCCGTCCAACTTAGGCGCATCACCGCGCATCCCACGTAAAACCATGATGGTTTTATCTAAGAATTTCCTGCTGACGACGTCGCTTCGTCCCCGGAAGAACACTCTGTGAAGGAAAAAATTCAATGCATGCCACCAGTCGGAGCGGAGCGTTGAAAGATACTCTTTTTTATTTAAACCTATCCTTAAAGCTTCATCCGTGACCCATCTGTCTTCCACAGTTTTGAAAATCGGCACATATGCCTCAAAAACCATGCGGATAACCATAACGCTCCTTTCATGCCCGTCCGCCGTCTCAAAACTCATTCCTATGACATTTTAAAGACACACCTATATTTCAAGTATGCCTATGTTTCAGGTGTGACTTCAAACTTTTTCAGCACCACGCTTCCACCTGTAGAGGACAAAGACCCTGCAAGGACGAAGCACGTAATACTGAAAAGACCTCAAGCTTCGTGGGCGCAGTCGGTATTTTCAGTGCCCTGCGGGCGCTATCTTGAAAAGCTCATACCAAACAGAGATTATCCTTACGAGGGACTGAACGTCATGCTCGACAGCGAAAACCACCACTTCCTCGACGGTGTTGCTGTGGGCGTGAAGACCAATTGCAAAGGAGATTGCGCGCGGCTAAAACCGACAAAAGTCGTCGCATCCCCGTGGAAAGCCGTCTATTTTTACGAGGGCGATAACGTGCGAGTGTCCGTAGATTACTATCTGATGGCTCTTGCGGGCGAGGGCATCGCCGCCCGCCTGCTTTTCAGGACGAACGCTCCAATTCTCGTCCTTGAGCCGTTTTTCGACATTAGACATATGTATGACGAGTCCTCGCCTGAAGCGCATCAATTCTACGAGATAAGAGACGGCTGGCTCGCACGTAGCGGCGATAGACTCACATACTTTCGTATTCATGGCTACGACGGCTGTAGAACAAAATGCGAATTAAGGAGCGCTCGTTACGAAATTTGCTGGCGCTATAAACTTGGTTCTGGCTATCGGATGAAGACCGACGGCGCCACTTTCATAAGCGAATACAAGACACTCGTCTCGCCTGGTGAACTTGAAGTGTATTTTTGTAACGACGCCCGCAAAACGCCTATGAGCGGTGTGGAGAACGCCTGCGTGCTTGTGCTGACCTGCGGCGCATCTGAACAAAGACTTGAAGAGCTGTACGAGACTGCCTTGAAAGAGCTGGAGAAAAACGAAGACGCAGAGCTGAAATGGGCGATAGAAGCGAAAAAAAGGCTTAACGCCGGGCACGCAGTTGCTCTCAGAGCGCTCGCCCTCGCAAAGTTCGGCATGTTCAAGAATTCGAAATTTTTCCAAGACGCTGGCGACTTCTGGTTTAGGACGGTCTGGCTGAGAGATCAGTTTGAAGCACTGCTTTCAAATCTGGAAACGCTCTCACGCATCGGTTTCGCACCGCCAGCAGACCGCCTCGACGTGCTGAAGACCGTAGAACGTATAATTTTCGATGCTTTTGAGCTTCAAGACGAGCACGGCAGACTGCCTAACAAATTCCCAGAACGCCGTGGCGCTCCGCTCGAATACAACACGGCGGATGCAACACTGCTCGCATTCCTTGTCGCCGGCAGGCTTTTTGGCTTCCTCAAGGAGCCTTCGGAGAAGTGGCGCTTTGCGCTCCGCATTTTACAGCATGCGGAGCTTACCGTCGAGCGTTTTCGCAGCAACTCACAAGAGAAAGTCAACGGCGCTCCCGTACTTTGCGAGAACGCCTTGCTTTCTGCAACGCCTTCGCACTCGTGGACCGACGGGACTCGCACAGTATGCGGGACGAAAATGCCGATACGCGTGCCTGAAAGCTGGGAGCTTGAGCTTATTTCGAAGCTCGGCGTCGAGAATGCCGTTAAAGAGGTGAACAAGCCAATATTTTTCTTGCCAGAAATAAATGCACAGTGGATAGTCGCTTTGGGGCATTTTGAGGAGTTTGCTGATTTTTTGGAGAGTTTCAGCCGTGATTCAGAGGAATTCGATGGCAAAGCAGTGCCAGAACTACAGCTACATGCGAGAAATTGGCGAGAGCTGCGTTTAAGGGCGTTAGGCAACTTTAAAAGAGTCTTCAAGACGGAAAGGTTTTTGTATAATCTGGTGTCTGCGGGTGGCGTTATGAGAGGACGAGCTGACGGGACGCTCGGCTCGCCTGCAGTTGTCGCTCTCAGCCTGCTTTCCGATTTTTTTGACTATAGGGAGTTGCGAACGTTCGTGGAAGTCGTGAAGAGCGAGTTGCTCATGCGGCGCAAGGGTCTTTGCTTCGGCGTTCTCGTGCGGGCGTCGCCGAAGCGCCGCTACTACGGCGACGACGAATACCATGAAGCGATGGTTTGGCCGAGGGACACACCTTACTTAATTCGCTTGCTGTTAAAGGCTGGTGAGGCGGGACTCGTGCGTGAAATCCTACGCAGCAACCTCGAACACCAAAACGAAGAGGGCTTCGTTTTTTACAACGCTGAGCTCTTCAGCCCCGACGGTGGCAGGCTCACGCCCGTCAAAAATCCCGTGCAGCTCTGGTCGCAGTGGACTGACCCGTTTTTAGCCCTCGATAGCCTGATTTTTCATTTTCAAAGTGGACGCCCAAGCTAAGCTGTGAAATAGTGACGTTTAACAAGTTGTTTACGATTTGTAGCTCCAAATAAGGGTTAAACATCAGAAAAGCTTCGCCCCACGTATCTTCAACAAAATCATTTGGACACCTTCATCAAAAAACTCTAAAACTGTGTTCTGAGCGTCAACAAAGACCACACGCCCCTCCTTTTTTAGGCTCTCCCCATCGCCCCTCACCCACATAGCATTTTGCCCGAAAGCTTCGTAGAGCCGCCTTGCAACCTCGCTCCGCCCCACAACCGTTATTCGCTTCTTC
Source organism: Candidatus Alkanophagales archaeon (assembly GCA_003661185.1). GTDB lineage: Archaea > Halobacteriota > Syntropharchaeia > Alkanophagales > B39-G2 > Alkanophaga > Alkanophaga liquidiphilum. Next base: position 3,476 of record QMVQ01000070.1, read on the forward strand.
TTCAGCCACTTGAATTTTTCGAGCCTTGCCACTGAGATGAAAAGTGAGAGCGTAGCGTTCAAGTCAAGGTCAAGGATCTCAAGCCTGCCCGGACGCCTTTTGAAGTCCGAGACGAGCATGACATGGTCACAACCAAGTTCTGCGGCGGTGTTCACAACATCCTCAAGGCTCATCTTCCCCCGATTCACGTATGGAAAGTGCGTGAAGCCCCGCAGCCGCTTGCACAGCGTTCTCGCCTCCATTGAAGGCTTCCTTGCAGTCGTTATTAGTAACATCTCATTCTTCAAATCTTACACTAACAGCCACAAAACTCACTTGTAAAATTCAGTAAAAATAGAATAAGGAAAAATTACTCTTTCTTCTCCACCAGTTCCGGGATCAGCCCGCCTTTGACGTGCATCTCGAAAATCCTGCCTGCTACCTCCCAGAGCTCCTTTGCGTCCTTATAGTGTGCGGTGTCCAGCCCGTAAACTATGGATTTTTCCAGAAGAACATCCTCGGGCAGCGGCTTCCCTACTGAGACGGGCATGTCCATTGGAACCGCCATCTGGTCTTTCGTGTAAACGACCTCGCCACGCTTCTTATCGAAATAGTAGCGACGCCTTGCGTCGAACATCAGACCGTCTTCGTCAAGACGGAGGGCAGAGCCGTGCACAGTGATGCCACGAACTGCAGTCCTCGCAGGATCGAAAAGCTCGGTCTCCAGCAACTCCTTCGCATATTTCTCTAAGTCCCGCTCACGTGCCTCCATCAACTCTCTCCCTGAATACGTGATGGTGTCAATGCCTCGATAGCGCACATGATACATCCTGCCTCTGAATACCGGAGTCAAAGGTGAATGATAGACTGAATCTGTGATTTGGATATAGCGGATGCGGTCGCCGTGTCGAGCGCCGTCGGTCGGCTCCACAAGCTCCCGTATCGGGTCTTCCGGCAGCTTCAGCTCGTCCAAGCTCGGATGCAGCGAGCTGTATTTTTCGCCGGGCGCTCTGTGCCCCAACAGCCGCACCAGGTCCTCATCAGGAATCTCCCTTAGCTTCTCGAACTTGCTCTTTGGGTCGAGGATGAAGCGCCGCCGCTCCGCAACACGGTCATCCCCAGGATACAAGTTTGGTGAAGGATTTCCGGACATAAAATCACCTCGCCGGTTTTATTAGGTCACGTTCACCCTCTGGCATGAATTCACGAAGCGCACCTTTTGCAATTTCTGCCCTTATCCTCTTAAAGTCGAAAGGCAGGTTCGAATCCGCAAATGCACCCTTTATGACCGGACTGAGCACCCAAGCGTCGCCACGAGCGGCATGCGGCGAGAACACAGAGGCGGGCTCTATTGCCATTATCAGCGCCGACGTTGAGTCTTGTGGCATGTTCGCGCCTCGCAGCTCCGGCACTAAACCCTCATCAGGGCGGACCGATGCTGCATACGCAATGCTAATGTGGTCAACGGAATCGCCGGAGCCGAAGCCAGCACGTCCCCACGCCTCTTTGCCGACGAACGCCTGCGTGTAATGCAACGCGAGATGCGCGGCGAGCGAGTGCCCGGTTGCGAGACCGACGCCAACAGCCGCCGTGGACTGCAGCATCCCAAAGCGTATGGCGCCGCCCCAGTGCGACTCCAGCAGCAGCGGATACTTGTTGTATTGCTCAAGGATGTAAAAAACCGCTTCTTCAGTGACGTCCCTCACAACATCGAACGACGGCTTCGCCTGCGCAAAGCCCCCGTATTTCTCTTTGACGTAATCCGCAACGTGTTGATAGAAATCATCGAGAACACCATCGCTACAGAAATATGCGACTGCGGAGGCGCCGACGCCGCCGATGACGTAATTGTTCACCCAGATGGAAATGTAATAGAAGCCGGCGAGAGCGGAGGCTTCCGCACAGTAGCGGACAGGGTCGTCAGTGAGCGCATCCGCCTGACAAATGTCGCCAATGTAGCCGTAGGGCAATCCGCCCGGCTCGTTGTCTTTCGGTCCCCTGCGGGGCCACGTCGGCGTCGCCAGCAGCACGTATTGCATGTGCTTCGCCGTGAGCGAGAAATCTGCAAGGACGGACCCGCCACCGAGCTTGTAAGCGACTATGAAGGCAAGCGCGCTCTGATTTGCATTCCACCGCCTCGTTATCCCGCCGTCGCCTATCCTAACAGCGATCGTTGGGATTCTCGTTACTTGATAAACGTGCTTCCCAATGCCCTCTTTCACCTTTTCAGCCTTCTCCTCAGGATACTCTCGGTTCAAGTCTATCAGAAATTGCGGGTCTATGTGCGCCGCCAGCTCGTCGTCGCCGGTAAGAATCTTGACTGAAGTATCTCTCACGAGTCCGGGGTGGACTTCTGCCATGTGCTCTTGGGCGACTGCACCGCCACACATTGCATGGTTCGCCACTTCTAAATACCTATTTATAGTCTCAGGTGTCACCGAGACGCCAAAACGGTTTTGAATAATCATGTGCGGCATATCGAGCCCTAAGACCGCAGTCCGTCTTATATCGTCAGCCATCTGCTGCATCGCCGCATTGTTTATCTGCTGGAAGTCGTCATACTCGCAGATGACGTCCGTCCCGGTGATGTTGAAGTTTTCAAGAAGCCGCTGCCCCAGCGGCACGCCGCCTATTCCCTCCTCACGCTCCCGCTGGTAGCCAACGATTCCACGTTCTGCCGCCAACTTCCTCGAAAACTCCACAAACTCCGTCTTGCGCTTCGACTGCTGCCAGCCGCCCAGCTCGTAAAACTTTGTATATCTCTTCGTAGCGTCCTCCTCTCCAAAAGCCTTTTTTAACCTCTCAACTACATCCTCTTTCATCTACTACGCCCCCTGCGCCGCTGCCAGCGCTATGCGCTCAAGCGGGCGGTGGAACTCCGGCAACACTTTCCTAATTTTGAAAAATTTCCCGGAAGTCATCTCCGGAGAGTAAGCCTGCGTTCCTGCGTCCAAGCAGACGGCGGCGCACGCACACGGTATTATGAAGCCCTTTGACGCTCTTGTGACGACGTGCTCGCCCGACATTACGCCTGGAGCACCACCGCCATAAGTGGCGTGCGTTAGCCACTCATAAGTGATGGCGGTGCCGAGCGCTCTGCCGAAGTCCACAGACGGCAGCCCTGTCTGCATCCCCAACAAGTCATTATAAAAAAGCATGGCAGATGGTGCACTTTGAACGGCTCTCGATGCGCCGACACTCTGGATGGTCGCCGCAAGCAGCCCTGCAGCGGCATATGCATTCCACAACGCCACGTCTCTCGGTGCGTAAACCTTAAAGCCCGACGGTAGCTCTTTCTCCACGAATATCACGCCATCCTCCAAGGCTCTTTTCACCACCGCCTCGATGATGTCCACAAGCGTCCCTCTCCCATGTTCCTTCACGAGCTCGTAAACCATATTCCCACCGTTCAGCCCTTGGTAACCAAAACCGAGGAGCTGAAAGCGCTCGTAGGGCCCTACGGCGTTCCCAGATTCAAATGCGGCGGCATGTTCCAGCATCGAGGCAAGCGCTACGGCGTCAAACGTTCTCTTACCTGCAAGTGCCACTATCGTGTTTATTGTAGGGCTTCGGTAAGCAATGCCCATCGTTTCAAGCTTCGTCGGGAACGCAAGCAGCGCAGAAACTGCCCCGCCCGGCGAGACAGTCTGCGGATACCTACCGAGAAGTGCCGCCTTCAGCATATCCACGCCGTCAAAGACGCCGAGCTTAAAAATCTTGATTATTGCATATGCGACTGCTGCTGCCGACACCAAATATACCTGCGAGTAACCCGCCCCCGTCTCAACACGAGCCTTTGGCAACTGAACGATGAGGGAAGTGTCGAGAACCTTGACATCGGCGTCGTCACTCCCTTCCACTTTTATCATCCTTTTAACCTCATCAGCAATCGCCCCTATGTTCTCGACGAGCGGCAAGTCCAGTTCCCTGCCGAGAATCCTGCACTCGCAGCCTATCGCCATCGTGCCCCCGACGCTTGCTGTCTTCAGAGAATCCTCAAGCTTCTTCACATCCACAATCGCAGTCCGCTTTATGCAGTAAAGCATTTCCCTGATGGCTGCATTCCTCAGCGGACTTATAGCGCTCAACGGAACCCTCTCGGCAAGTAACTTCCCCCTGTCATCATGGATACTTATTCTGTCCTCT
>QMVQ01000071.1 GCA_003661185.1 Candidatus Alkanophagales archaeon
ACATACAGCTGCAACGAACCTCGCCACGTACAGTGTGGTTTTGAACCTATAACTCAGATTGTACAGATCCGCAATATACATAGCAGTAACGTAACATAGTGTGGTCACGATAAACAACCCATACGACGCCGGCACCTTACATAGATAGCATACAAGTAACAACCCCCCCGCTATGATACATACATCACCAAAAAATAACAACAACTTCTTTTTAGGTATATAGCTGAGCATTTCCACCTACGAAGTGGAACGGCAACGGGTTTTATTTAAGCAGTTGTGCGTATTGTTTTATGAGCTTATCCCGCCGGAACTGGTTTAAATAAGTTTTTCTTGCTTGCTTTCCCTTCTGTTTTAATTCTATGGGATCTTTTAACAGATCAAGGATCAATTCAGCAAGTTCGTCCGAGGTTTGAACATTCCAGCCACAGTTATTTTCTCTTATTATCTTTGCAACATCTGCTTCCGGGTTCATAATGGTGATTATCGGCTTCCCAGCAGACATAAAGGTGAATATACGGGAGGGTAGTGCAAGATTTTCAAGTCCCTTGCCGATTGTGACCAGACAGGCATCAGATGAAACAAGTATCTGTATGAATTTTCCAACCGGTTGAAATGGCAAGAAAGAAACCTGTTTAATATTTTCGTTTTTAACTCTTTCCATGAGGTATCTTCTTTTTGCCCCATCACCTATAAATAGAAATTTGACCGATTTACCCTGTAATCTCTTTGCTGCCTCAATGATGATATCAAGAGGATGTAATATACCCATATTACCTGCATAGAGTAAAAGCAGCTCACTATCTTTAACTTTAAGTTCTTCACGAATTAAATTATCCGACGAAGTTGCATCCAGCTCTGGCTTACCCCAAAGTGGTATTATCTCTATTTTCTCCGCAGGAACCTTTTTACCATGTACAAGCGTGTTCTTCATACCCTCACTCAAAACGACCACCTTTTCAGCAACCTTAAAAACCATCCTATTCACAACCCCCCAAACCCATACAAAAAGTTTAGGTATCCTCCAACCTGTAGCTACCAAAACATCTGGATGTATATCATAGGGGATATAGACGAACCTGATTTTGTATTTCTTAGCAAGCAATGCTCCTAATAGACCCACAAATGGGGGATTATGAAATGTCAGAATGATATCAAATTTTCTCAACCTTAACAGTTTTCTGGCCAGCCTCCAAGCACCTCTTAAGAATCTAACATACCCCTTGAATCGAGTTTTATTATCTTCCCTCCCTTTAACATTCCCCAATGGAACCCTGTAAACATTTACTCCATTTAATATTTCGAAATCAGGTGCATCAGGTGAATTTATGCTATAACTCGGTTCCCCTGTAACCACATGCACTTCAAACCCATAGCTTGTTAACCCGCTACATATATCCGCAGCGTATTGGCCTGTAGAGGCAACATCAGGAGCGTAATATTGATTTATAACCAGGAGCCTTCTCACAGTTCCCCTTCCTTTATCGCCTTTCTCACCTGCTCTTCGATCCATCTGTAGGTTATCTCAAGTCCCTTTCTTAAAGGCATGGAGGGTTTCCATCCCAATTTCCTGAATATCAGTCTATTATCAGATTTTCTTCCTCTTACCCCCTGAGGCCCCCGAACATGTTTTATTTTCAATTTTACGCCCGCTATCTCCATTATCATTTCCGCAAGTTGATTTATTGTGACCATCTCCTCTGAACCTATATTTACGGGTCCTGTCCAGTCAGACCTCATAAGCCTTACTGTCCCTTCGAGACACTCGTCTATGTACAGAAATGTTCGGGTCTGCTTTCCATCCCCCCAAATTTCTATATAATCCAATCCTTTTAACTTCGCAACCGCAACCTTCCTACATAAAGCAGCAGGCGCCTTTTCCCTTCCGTCGTTCCATGACCCTTCTGGTCCAAAGATATTATGGTACCTCGCTATCCTCACCTCCATCCCATAATTCCTGTGATATGCAAGGTAGAGTCTTTCGCTAAAGAGTTTTTCCCATCCATATTCACTATCGGGCATTGCAGGATAGGCACTATCTTCCGCACAATTAGGGTTATCGGGATCTTCCTGATTGTATTTCGGATAAATGCAGGCAGAGGATGAGAAAAATATCCTCTTATTGCCTGTTTTACGACAGGTTTCAAGCACATTTAGATTTATAAGAGCCGAGTTGTGCATTATAGCAGCATCGTTATCCCCTGTAAACACATACCCTGCACCCCCCATATCAGCTGCAAACTGATAGATTTCGTCAAATTTCTGATCGATAACTTTTTCAACAAGATGCGGATCCCTTAAATCACCAATTACGAACTCATCAGCTTCAACTTCACTAAACTCCGGATACTTAAGGTCCACTCCCCTCACCCAAAACCCTTCCTTTTTCAAACGCCTCACCATATGGTGACCGATAAACCCACCTGCTCCACAAACTAATGCCTTTTTTGTCATCACTTTCCTCCTTTTGTTTAACTTTTTTCCTGAAGAAAATAGCACCTTCAGGTTCAATGTCACGGGTTTTATCTTGCCCTCTCACAAGCTCACGATACAGTGCAAGATGTCGCTTTATAAACAGCTGGAGATTATATTCCCGTTCCGCTCGTTCTCTACAGTTTTCGGCCATCTTTCTTCGTTTGGCATCATCAATTAGCAAGTCCGTGATAGCCTGCCCTAATGCTTTTGCATCACCTAGCGCCACAAGTCTCCCGCACTCTTCTGTTACTTGCTCAGGGATCCCTCCTACAGCAAATCCCACCACAGGTGTTCCACATGCCATGGACTCCAACACAGTGGTAGGAAAATTATCTGCCAACGAAGTGATGCAATAAAGGTCCGCAGCGCTGTAAACCTTCGCCATAGCTTCGGCTCCTTTCACATACCCAAGCTGTTGCACTTCCACACCTTGCGGAACCCACTGTGCGAGATCAACTTCCTCGCCCACCGTGATGGCCATCCAGTTATCGGCTTGCACATACTTGAGAGCTTCAAAGAAATACACGCCGCCTTTCCTCCTCACATAAGGCTTGTTTGCTGCAAAAAGCACAATTTTTCGATCTTCAGGAAGCCCCAGCTCCTTCCTAGCTTGCAAGCGATCCACCGGATGGAAAACCGCTGTATCAATGCCGTTTGAGATTACCTTTACGCGACACTGCCCGTCGCACGCTTCTGCCACCAAGTTCGCCAACCACCTGGAAGGCGTGACAATCACTGGCTTCCAAAGCTCTCCTAACAGTCTTCGCTTTCTGGGCCACATCCAGGCTGAGCTATCAAAGTAAGTCTTTGGGGACTCTCTTGGATATGGGCACTTACCACAGCCCTTTCGCCAACGCTCACAGTCCAGGAAATAGGCACATCTACCGGTTAGTGGCCAAGCATCGTGCAAGGTCCAAACCACAGGGATGCCCAACTTATCCACAGCTTTGGCGATGCTCAGGTCAAGATAGTAGCCGTGGATATTGTGGAAGTGGACTACATTGGGTTTCCATTCCCGAATTAATCGGATGAGTCGTCTAGTAGATAGCCACGTCCCATATCCTTGGATCCCGGTCAAGCGGGTTAAGACAGCATGTAGGTAAACCTCAGGCTGCAGTGCAAAGCGTAAAGTTCCCGGTTCTTCCAATTTAGGTCCCCTACCATAGGCAAACAAGCTTTCCCAACCAGCAAGGTGGTTCAATCCTCTATGGAGCGTTCGTGCGATCCTCGCAGCCCCACCGCGCTTATAGACCGTATTGACCATTAGGATGCGCATAGCTATCAGCCTAAAACATCTTCTCTGGCCTCGATAAACATACGGTAAACTTCCTCGGCTTCCAACAAGAGTTTTCTTGCTTTAGGGGTTTCCAGCTTCGCTTCTGCCATCTTTTTGAGCTTTTCTCGATAAGTTGAAGGCCGAGCAACAGTCTCTTCCTTGACCTCACCCAAGCCTGTGTCTTGCTTGTCCATCTCTTCCACGATTTGGAAGACTTTCTGCAGGTTCTCTTCAGTATGTTCAAAGAGCTTGAAGTTTGTACCAAAACGCGCATTAACACGCCGAATAATCTCGCTGAAATCCGTTGTTGCTTCTTCAAACCGGCCAACAACGAACTTATCACGATACGGATAGACGGATCGATAGAAACGAATGTAGTCTTTTAACGCTTGCTCAGCCGAGATATGCGGAGCCCTCACGAGCAAAGACAAGACAGCATCCCGTGGCTTGCGGATCAAAACTATACAGGGGATTCTCCTCTTTGTTGCTGCGATGACCTGAGCTGGTGCATGAAGATGCCGGGCGATCTTCACCGGCCGTCCTTGGGCAAATGCGAATGCGGCCACTGCAAAGGTATTCGCTGAGCGAGGGGAGCCTTCGATCACGATCTCTGTATCTTTGGAGACAGTAACCTGTCGCGTCTTAAGTCTAACTCGGCAAACAGGTAGGTAAATAGAGGGATATCGATCAATCAGTGAGCGAACTATATGGCGATACTTCAGCAATACCTTTAGGGTCATTGAGATTTTACCCCGCTCAATTTACTTCGCCATGTTACGAAGTATAATGCTAATATAAGAGGAAGTGCAGTTTGGAGAGCATCTACTATTGCACTTGAACTATTACTAAACGCTCTAAAGGCCCATAAGAGAAAAATGTAAACATATATCAAAGCTATGTTCTTATTTTGGGAAACATAATCTCTAAGACTTCGATAAACCCACCCTATAACTGCACCTAGCAACCACATTACAACAACTCCCGCATAACCAAAATTCCAATAAGCCTCACCTATACTACCTGGAGGAATGCCTCCTAGTCCATAGAGTCCGAAGACACATCTTTTTATCTCCCAACCGATGGAAACTACTGGTTTTTCAGGCCACATAGTTCGAGGAATTGGAGCATAAAGCCAGGTAAAATAGGTTCGGCCATACGCGTAATCGAGGCGACCATCCTGTATAGCCGCGATAATGTGGGCTGTTGTGGTAATATCCAGAAAATCGCGACTTCCAAAAAGCGTTTCAACTACGCCTTTCAAGGAAAACACCTCGCCTATGTCGAGAAAACCTCTACAGCGTAGATTTAGCATAACGCTTAGAACTACCACTGCCATTATCGCAGCAATTATTACTATGTTAGTAGAAAGAGGGCGCCGAAGATAATGCCACATAATCATACTCGAAAGAACGAGCCATATGAGAGGGCCTCTGGCACTTGTCAAGAAGGGGAAAACAGCAGCAATAACAAACATCGCAATAGTAACAAGTCCCATAGCGGACAGCCACCTTTTTCCAGAACTCACAAAATAAGCCATCATAAGCATAAAAGCAACTTGGGATAGAGACGCAGCCCATCTTAGATAACCAAGTGCTGTATACCCTATCTCACTTCCTTTAAGTACTACAAATCGCTTGCGAGATATGTTCGCTATGTCTTGAAACGAAAATCCCGTCCGTTGTAGAAATAACATCGTAGCAATCAGAGAGATTCCTGTAAATAGAAGGACAACAAACCATAAACGGCGAACATCCCACTCGTCGCTCCTTGTAATTTTAAGCCTTTGTACAGGTAGCTTTGGAAGTTTCTGTACGTACCCGATTACAAAGAACAGCAACCCTACCAACGTCGCTAAGATTGCCGGCAATAAGAACTCAGGATCTTTACTCAAAAGCAAGTGTTCTGCTCCATTTGGATCGGAGAGTATGTAGATTGTACGACCTGTAACACCTATAGCCACGGACAATATTGCAAAACTCAGCGGTTGAAATACATCATATCGTTTCGAAAGCAAGGCGGGTAGCAAAAGGATCAAAAGACAACCAAGCGCACCGATTAAAAGATACGCTTTCGTTAATCCCATAAAACGCCCAGAACTAAACTAAAAGATAGTAGAAAACCAATAAACAATGCTCCCGTTTTTATTAATACCGTTGCTGTTTTCTCGATTCTCTTTGCTTTCATCCTACGAGCTTGATATTCGTGCATTCATTATGAAAATTGCCCATCGTCTTTTTTACTTCTAAGCACTAGCTTTGCCCCAGGAGCTACTTCATAGGCAACAGCTTTCAAACGCTTTTGCCGTTCTTCATTCATATTGTAATTTGATGGAGATACCACAATATGGCTAATCTTTTCTAGCCCACCTTTCCCCGAAGGATCAAATCGCTTCCAGTCATCGCCGTATTCTTCACGTAAGTAAGACTCACTATTAGCAGGAACAAGGAATTTCATACCATAGAATTCAGTATGACGAAACTTAAAAAAGTAGTGTGCAGGGATTGCAACGATCCCATAAAGTCCCCCCCATTTCCTCCAAAACCTACTAAAAACGGCTATCAGAGCACTTCGAATAGGCTGAAAAAATTTTTGACGAAAAGCGATTCGTAAAATCTTTGAAAAAATCTGTATCAAACCTATCAATACACTATTATCGCACAACTGCAATAAGTGTTCAGGAATTTCATTAAAATATAGAATATGTATAATATTTCTCAATATTTTGGTCGAAAGGTTCGTGTTACGAGCTATACCCATTACAGCATAGCCGTTCACTTCTTCATACATTTTAAGGTGTATCAACAATCCATCTCGTTTTACCGAAACCAAGCCGTGCAAAGTCTCGCGACCTGGATCGTAATTTTCTATTACTCTGAATCCCAGTGCTCTAAGTTGTGGGATAATAGCGACAAATTTACATCGATCCCTCATCCACATTCCGAGATCAATGTCTCTATCACCTGGTATGATATGTCCAAAGGCCATACAGCCCAAAAGCGTCCCACTCTGCAACCAGAAATGAATGCCAGCTTTTTCTAACAATATTTTCAGTTCACAAAGGTCTCGCACCGTTTCCATCTCACCTCCAAATCGTTCGCAGGTTAGTTCCGACATCCTTTGGCAGTAAGATCTCATGCCTATCATATCTCCTTTTTGCCGTGTTGAAGTCGAAGGATACGAAAGGTAAAGTATACATTTAAAAAATTCACGATTCCTAGAGTAATCGTGGTTACAATAGCCGCTCCTTCAATTCCCCACAATAGGACGAGCACCACATTTAAGAACAGGTTTATACCAACTCCAATTCCTACGCTAAAAGTGGCTTTTTTCTCATGGCCGCTCATAATGAGGAAATGTCCCACAGGCCCTGTGGCAGCATTGATAAGCTGGCCTCCTGTAATAATCGCTAACGCAGTCATGCTTTCTGTAAATGCCTCCCCGAAAGCCAATCGAAGAAACCAAGACCCCCTGAGTGTAAACAACAGCACAAAGGGCAAGGCAAAAGCAGTCGCCACACCGGAGGCAGTGAGCATGACCTTGCGAAGTTTAGCTTTATCTCCCATAGCATAAAGCTGCGCCAAAGTGGGTGCTATGGCCGTGTTGACGGCCATCAACCCGAAGGGGATAAGCAGGCCAGTCTGATAAGCCACCTTATAAAGACCCACCTCTTCAGGGCTACGCATCCAGCCGAGCATCAGGATTCCTGCATGTTGGGGAATCAAGTTGAGAAGCGCAAGGAAAGCCAGAGAGAGGGCGCTGCGAACCCAAGCGGAGGTATTTTGGTTCACGACATTAGGGGGGAC
>QMVQ01000072.1 GCA_003661185.1 Candidatus Alkanophagales archaeon
CATTCGCTGCTTGTGCCGCCCCTTTCATCCGCCCTTCTCGTTCTTATTCCGTATTCTTCCGCCTTCTCGCTTATCCGCTTATATAGATAGCTGGAAGGCCAGAAATTATGAGTCATCGCATTTGACTTCCGGCTGAACTTTGCATCCTTTCTTATTCCTCGCAGGTCGCCGCCGCATACCATCTCCGCCACTCCCAGCTCCCAGCATTTCCTGACAAAATCCGCCACCATCTTGTTTATACTATCTCTAAACCGCCTCTTCCGCTTCCTGTACAACTTCCTCAATTTCTTGCTGCATGATTGCCTGCGTTTATAGTTTATCTCGTTATACATTCGAGAGCAGTTATCTGCCCATTCATGCAGTATCGCTTCTTCCTCTTTACCCGGATTCAGGTTGAAGGTGTTTGCCCGTCTCATCGCCGCCATTGATTATTTATGTCCTTATACTTACAAAGGGATATGGGTATGGGGAAGATGAATTATGCAACGCTTCATCGCTGCCAACCTCCATACCCCTCGCATTCATCCCCGCCCTGCGAGGCTTTCTGCGAGAGGCATGGTAAGGGAACTGCGACGGCTACGATTATTGCGCCCCCGAAATGGACGAAATTGCCAGCTCCAAAGCGTCTGCCCCTCAACACCACAAGTTTTCTTAATGATTGTGAAAGATAACCTAGATTAATCTCTGGGTGAAAGGAGGTGCTTTCTTGGTTCCGGAGGAAGTAGCGGCTCTTTTTGAGCCGATAAAGATTGGAGATGCAGAGCTGCGGAACAGGATTGTGATGGCGCCGATGGGGACGGGCTTTGCCACGAGAGACGGCTTCGTCACCGAGCGCATGATTGCGTATTATACCGAACGGGCGAAGGGCGGCGCCGGGATGATTACCGTCGAGGCTTCCTGCGTGGACTCGCCTGTTGGGAGGCTCGGACCGCATGACCTCCTCGTGGACGACGACAAATTCATTCCGGGGTTGCAGAGACTAGCGGAAGCCATAAAGGCGGAGGGCGCTGTTGCGTCGCTGCAACTTGCGCACGGCGGTCGTTATTCCCGCTCTTACATCACGGGGACACAGCCTGTTGCCCCCTCACCCATACCCTCAAGATACACGAAGGAAACTCCTCGTGAGCTGACAACCGAAGAAGTAGAGGCTATCATCAATAAATTTGCAGACGCCGCCCTTCGTGCGAAGCGTGCAGGCTTCGACGCTGTCGAACTCATGGGCAGCACTGGCTACCTCATCAGCCAGTTCCTCTCATCGCTCACGAACAAGCGCACGGACCGTTTCGGCGGCGACGCTGCTGCCCGTGCGACGTTCGTCGTGGAAATCATCCAGCGAATGAGAGAGAAGGTCGGCAACAAGTTCCCGATTTCCTTCAAGTTCAGCGTCAATGAATACCTGCCGGGAGGTAATTCCGTTAAGGACTCGAAGATAATTGCGAAAAGGGCAGAGGAGGCTGGGGCTTCGATAATTCACGCATGGGCGGGCTGGCACGAGTCACCGATTCCGATGCTGCCGATGTCGGTGGAGCGTGGAGCGTTCGTGCATCTTGCAGAGGCGATGAAAGAAGCCGTGAGCATTCCCGTGACCACAGTGGGTCGCATCAACGACGTGAAGCTCGCCGCCAACATCATCAAGGAGGGGCGGGCGGACCTCGTTGCGATGGGAAGAGCTTTCCTTGCAGACCCGTATTTCCCGAACAAGGCGAGGGAGGGGCGTTTTGACGAGATAAGGATGTGTATAGGCTGCTGCCGCTGCTTCGACAACGTCATGCTCGCTCTTGCGGACCCTCGTTCGGAAGCCACGATTACGTGCTCGCTGAACGCCGAAGTCGGGCGGGAGTTCGAGCTTGCTGAGAAGTTGAAGAGAGTGGAGAAGACGAAAAAAGTGTTAATAGTCGGCGGCGGACCCGCAGGCATGGAGGCTGCCCGTGTTTTAAGGTTGCGGGGGCATGACGTTAAAATCTTGGAGGAGGACGAGAGGCTCGGCGGCAACCTGCTTTTGGCGGCAGTCCCTCCTTACAAGTCTGAGATAAACAACATTATTCAGTATTTGACTACACAAATGAAAAAGCTGGGCATCGCCGTAGAAACCGGGCGGAAGGCGACCGCAGAGGAGATTTTGAAGCTGATGCGGGGGGATGGTTACGACGAACTTGTGGTTGCAGTCGGCGCCTCACCTGCAATCCCGGAGGCGGACGGCGTCGCAGAACGCCTTGGCGAGAGCGTCTTCACCGCTGTGGACCTCCTTGCAGGGAGAGTTCCGGACGAGAAAGTTGGCGAGAGCGTCGTGGTCGTCGGTGGTGGGATGGTCGGTTGCGAGACTGCCGAGTTCCTCGCGGCTCGGGGCAAAAAAGTTACGATTGTGGAGATGAAGAAAAGAATCGCCGAAGACATCGGACCGACAACGAGATGGACCGTGGTGAAGAGACTCAGAGAGACGCCGAACATCCAGATCGTGACGTCTGCGAAACTCGAAAGCGTGACGGACCGGGGCGTCGTCGTCGAAGCCAACGGTGGCAGGGAACAGCGAGAGATAGAAGCGGCGACGGTCGTCCTTGCTGTGGGAATGCGACGCAACGAAGAGCCTCAGCGCTCGCTCCACGACAAAGTGAAGTTTGTGGAAGTCGGCGACTGCGTCGAGCCTCGTAAAATCCTCGAGGCGATCCACGAGGGCTGGCGAGTTGGATGCGAGCTTTAACCCATTTTTATTTCTATCTGTGGAGGATTTGGCGGGATGACAGGGAAGTAGAGGGAACTCAGGGCTGCTGGAGGAACGAAGATTTAAATACTTCGGGTGCCACTATCAATAATAGCAAAGCTCTTAAGTTCCTTGAGGGCCGGTAGCTTAGCCCGGAAGAGCGGCAGGCTCTTAACCTGTTGGTCGGGGGTTCAAATCCCTCCCGGCCCGCTTTTCCTCCACGCCTCGTGAGCCAGATAGGATTGTTGCCCTGTGCGGGGGAACTGAAGCGGGGGTAGGAAGATGCACGGCGGCTCTGGAGTAATATCGCTGGAAAAGGACATTTTAAGAAGGAACGAGGAGCTGGCGGCTGAGGTTCGTGAGCTGTTAAGACGTAGCGGCGTCCGAGCGTTCGACATCATGGGTAGCGTGGGCTCTGGGAAGACCACTATCATCGAGCAGCTTGTGGACATGCTGAAGGCGGAGGGTGTGCGCTGCGCCGCAATCACCGGCGACGTGGCAGGTGACTGTGACTACCAGCGTCTCGTGCAGCACGGCATTCCCGCAAAGAACATAAACACCGGGAAGCAGTGCCACCTTGACTCTCATCTCGTGCTCCACGCCCTTGAAAATTTCAACTTGCGCGAAATAGATGTACTCTTCATAGAAAACGTTGGGAATCTAGTTTGTCCTGCGGACTTCCCGCTGGGCGCCGAGAAAAGAGTCGTTGTGATTTCAGTAACGGAGGGCGACGACATCGTGCGCAAACATCCCCTCATCTTCCAGCTTGCGGACATCGTCGTGCTTAACAAAATAGACCTAGCGGAATTCGTCGGCGTCGAGCCGCAAACCGTTGTCAAGGACTTCCGCAAAATCTCGCCGAACGGCAAGATCTTCCTCACAAACGCAAAAAGCGGCGAAGGGTTGGCGGAATTCAAGAATGCATTGCTTTCTTGACATAGCCGCAGCAGCTCCGTGATCGGGAGATGTTGTTCAGGTTTAGGGATTCGGGCGTTGCGAAGAAAATTGTGGAACGGCTTAAGGAGATGAACTTGGACATAAGAGTTATGCACGTTTGCGGGACGCACCAAGACACTCTTGTGCGTTTCGGGCTTGACGAACTTTTCAGCAGCGTGGGCGTGGAGGTGCGGCAGGGTCCCGGCTGCCCGGTCTGCGTGACCACGCCTTTTGAGATAGCGCAGGCGACGACGTTAGCTCGCTGTGGAAAGACCGTGGTGACGTTCGGCGACATGGCGCCGGTTCCGTCGGTGGGTGGCTCGCTTTTGGACGCTCGTGCGGAAGGCTGCGATGTCCGCATCGTTTACAGCGTCGAGGAGGCTGTAAAGGTTGCGAAGCGGGAGCCGCAGCGGGACGTCGTGTTCTTCGCTGTTGGTTTTGAAACGACGGCGCCGACGACTGCCGCCGCCCTTTTAAGCGAGACGCCGCCAAACTTCTACGTGCTCTCTGCGCACCGCCTGATACCGCCTGCAATGGAAGCTCTGCTAAGGCTCGGCGAGCTGCGCATCGACGGCTTCATAAACCCGGGGCACGTTTCCACGATCATTGGAACTACACCCTACGAGCGCATTTCCGCAAAATACAGAGTGCCGCAGGTGGTGGCGGGCTTCGAGCCTTTAGACATGATGATGGGCATTTACATGCTCGCACGGCAGATAAAAGAGGGGCGGTGCGAGGTCGAAAACGAATATTCAAGGGTTGTTAGGGCGGATGGCAACGTCAAGGCGCAAAATATGATGCGGGAGGTGTTCAGCGTCGTGGATACAAAATGGCGGGGGCTCCCTGAAATTCCAGAGAGCGGGCTCTCGCTGCGCCGTAGTTTTGAGGAGCATGACGCCTCGAAAGCTTTTGAGGACGAACTTAAGGAGCTGTTGGAGCGCAAAGCAGAGTTTAAAGAGCCTACGGGCTGCCGCTGCGGCGAGATTCTGCGAGGTTTGATATACCCTGAAGAGTGCCCGTTGTTTGCAAAGCGGTGCACTCCTGAGAGCCCTGTCGGACCCTGTATGGTCTCGAGAGAGGGGAGTTGCAACATATTTTACAAATATAGGAGAAAATAGGATATGCCATTTGGCGGCGCCGGACGTGCTTAATTCCGACACGGCGCCAGCACTGCTAAATAGGGGATGCTTGATGGAGAAGCTACCGTGGTGGAACGACGCTCAGAGGGCGTTAGCGGATGAAGCTGAGCGTTTTGCAGACGAACTCACGCTACATGCGCAAGAGTTGGTGTGGCGGCGCAAATACCCTGTAGAACTAATAAAGGAAGCTGGGAAGCGAGGCTGGCTCGGCACGATAATTCCGGAGGAATACGGCGGCTCCCCAGAAACAGGATTCACCGGCTCTTGCATAGTCTTAGAAGAGCTTTCGAGAGTGAGTTTGGCAGGCATGCATTGCGTCGTGCACCTGTGTGACGAATATATGCTGCTGAAGCATGGCAGCGACGCCTTAAAGGAGGAACTTTTGCCGAAAATGGCACGTGGCGACCTCATCGGAGCGTTGGTAGTAACCGAACCTTACGTCGGGAACGACGCCGCTGCCATTGAGACTGTCGCCCGCAAAGAGGGCGACGAATATATCTTGGAGGGCAAAAAGCGTTTCATAAGCGGCGTCGGCGTCTCCGACGTTTATTTCGTTCTTGCGAGGACGAGCGACGAGCCCGAAGCAGTGCGGCGGCACAACCATCTCAGCATATTCGTCGTCGAGCGAGAGGCGGAGAACTTCCACGTCGAGCGAGTCAACGAGCTCATGGGCTTCGACAACATTTACAATGCTTACCTCGACCTCGACGGCGTGCGAGTGCCCGCAGACCGCATGCTCGGCGGTGAGGGCGAGGGCTGGCGCGCCCTCATGACCATGGCAAACTACGAGCGGCTTTTGGCGTCTGCTGTCCCTCTCGGCTGTATGCGGGAGGCGCTGCGCTACGCAGTTTTCCACATGAGCCGCCGTATTCAGTTCGGGCAGCCGACGCTCGCCCTCCCGACGAATCAATTCAAAGTGGCGGACATGTTCATGCGGTATCATGCCGCCCGCCTCATGACGTATCACGCCGCCTACCTCTTCGACCTCGGCAAGGAGCCAATAATCGAGGTGGCGGCTGCCCGCTGCTTCAACGCCGACCTTGCGTTTAAAGTCTTCGAGGACGCGACACAATACATGGGCGGCGACGGCGTCACCCGTTTCTACCCAGTTGAAGCCTTCGTCCGCAACGGGAAAATAGGGCAGCTTGCCCCGACGACAACGGACATCATGAAGCTCGTGATCTTCAGGTTTGGGCTGAGAGCGTGGGCGGAGGCGCTACGCCCGCCCCGTCGTAAAGTCCACGAGGAGCTGAAAGTGCCAGTTACCGTCGGCTACTATGGCACCGTAAGTAGCGAGGCTGCAGAGGAGCGTAGCGTCGCCGAGGACGACGTGCTGAGGACGCTCGCCGAGAACTACAAGGTGAACCCCGGACTTTACATGCACCGTAACGACCTTAAGGAAGAACTCGGCATAGGTGACGAAAAACTCGACGAGCTCTTGACGACGCTCGAAAGCAAGAGACTTGCGACGCTTTACCGGCGAAAAGGCAAAATAGAGCTCGCAAGAGCAACATTCAAAGGACTGAAGGCAGCAAAAGTCGAAGAATACCGCTGGTTCCCTGAATGGGTCGATATGAACGACATGTTCTGATTTTCAACTTTTTGATTTTTAAATTGTGAAGGCAAGGTAAATGAGGATAGTAGTGGCAATTACGGGCGCAAGCGGCGTGATTTACGGGATCAGGCTGCTGGAGGTGCTGAAAGAGCGGGCAGAGACCATCCTTATAGTTTCAAATACTGCAAAAAAGCTGATACCCTTGGAGACAGGTTTTAAGATCGAGGACGTTTACGGGCTTGCGTCACGGGTTTATGAAAACGCTGAATTGACGGCGGAGGTTAGCAGCGGCACTGCTAAATACGACGGCACCGCGGTCGTGCCATGCAGTATGAAGACGCTCGGCTGCATCGCCGCTGGCATCTCAGCGACGCTTATCACGAGGGTTGCGGAGGTTTGCCTCAAGGAGGGACGGCGGCTCGTGCTCGTGCCGAGAGAGACACCTCTAAGCACAGTTCACCTCGAAAACATGCTTGCATTGCGGCGTGCCGGCGCTATAATCCTGCCGGCGTGCCCGGCTTTTTACCACGAGCCGAAGAGCACCTCAGACCTCGTAGACTTCATCGTCATGAAAGTCTTAGACGCTCTCGGGATGGAAAACGAGCTGGTGCCCCGCTGGGGCACTGAATTGCAATCAAAGCAAAGTTAGTTTACAAAAGTTAGAGAAATTTGATTGTGCTGCGGCAGGCATTCCTACTCAAAATGCTCCTTACTTATACACCGAATACTCTCTGAGCAGTGACGTTCTCGGCACAAGCCCTATCGGCTTGCCGTCTATCGTCACGAGGAGGCTACCGACCCCGTAGCGGTTCACGAGCTGGACGGCTTCGTAAACAGAACGGTCGCTTTCGATGGTCACCACCCTCTTTTTCGCAAGCGTTTTGGCTTTGACGTTGAATTTCCCGCTAGCTACCGCCTTGCCTACGTCCTTAAATGTGAGTATCCCAATTATTTCATCGTCCTTTGAGGTCACGACCGCCCTGTCCACGTTGTTCTTGAGCAGAATCCGAGAAGCCTCTTGGATGGTGGCGGTGGCTGGCACTCTCACCAGATTACCATCAACATAG
>QMVQ01000073.1 GCA_003661185.1 Candidatus Alkanophagales archaeon
GAGCCTGAGGTTGCGCACATAGATTTGGTCATAGGGAAGAAATACGGACCCGTAGGGGCAGCGTTTGCGAATGCGCTAAGCCAGTTGTCAGCGGGGCACACGCCGCTACTTGCGGTGATAAGACCGAACTTACCGGTAAAGCCTTCGACGCTCGTCGTGCCAAAGGTTACCATCCGTAACATGGAGGACGCTGCAAAAGTTTTCGGACCGGCGCAGAGTGCCGTCGCAAAGGCAGTGGCAGACGCCGTTGAGGAGGGCGTCATCCCCGAAGACCAAGCAGAAGAACTCGTGGTCATCGTTAGCGTCTTTATTCACCCAAAAGCAAAAGACTACAACAAAATATACAGATACAATTACGGAGCGACGAAACTCGCAATAAAAAGGGCGATGGAGGGGTTCCCGGACGTGAAGAAAGTTCTTTATGAAAAGGATAGAGCGAGGCACCCGCTCGTCGGGCTGAAGCAGACGAAGCTTTGGGACCCTCCGTATTTGCAAGTTGCTCTCGATATTCCGAACTGGAGCGGGATGCGGACGGTCGTAGAGCAACTGCCGAGAAGCGACCACCTCATCATCGAAGCTGGGACGCCGCTGATAAAGAAGTATGGACTCGGAATCATTGAAAAAATAAAAGAAATACGCCCTGAGACGTTCGTCGTCGCCGACATAAAGGTTCTTGACACCGGGAACCTCGAGGCGAGGCTCGTCGCTGACGCCGGTGCGGACGCCGTCGTGATTTCGGCATTGGCGCCGCTCAAAACCATAAAAAAGGCGCTGGAGGAGGCGAGGAAAACTGGAATTTGCGCCGTGATAGACACTTTGAACGTTTCCGACCCTGTGGAGTTTGCAGAGACGCTGCAGGCGGGCGGCTTGGTCCCAGACGTGATAGAACTGCATCGAGCCATAGACGTGGAGGCTAACGAAGCACACGCATGGGGGAACATACCTGCGATAAAGGAGAAGCTGGAAAAGACGCTCGTCGCTGTTGCGGGCGGTATAAGGGAGGAGAATGCCGCTGACGCCCTAAAAGCGGGCGCTGACATCCTTGTCGTCGGCAGGGGAATAACAAACGCAAAGGACGTGGAGGGAGTGTGCCGGCGCTTCCTAAGGCTCATGAAGGAGGAAATAGACCAGTATCGAGTAATGACGGACTTTTAGATGAGAGCGCCGATTATGAGGAGCAGCAACAACGCTACTACCAGCACCATTATCGGCGACAAGAAGAAGCCAACTCCATACGCCATGCCCACCAATACCCTCCTAATACCACCACGAAGCAACCTAGCTATGAGCATCAAAATCCTTTTTATAAATCTATCTATGCCTGCTGCGAGTGTTATCAGTGTAGGTCTTGGACCGAGGGCTCTTGCCCGCATTAGCAGCTCTTTTTCCAGTACTAAAAAGCCCTTTTCCGTCAATTTCACACGCTCGCTCAAATAGCCTTCCCTCGTCAAGAGCCTTATTCTTTCCTTGACGCTGTTCCTATCGATATTTAGCTCTCTCGAAATGGCTTCCGGCGTCCTGTATCCAAAAGATATCGCTTTCAATATAAGATAGTCCAGCTCCTCAACGTCGTTTCTCATATCTTCACGACAATGGCTTTTTTATATAACGAACATTAATAAAGTTGTCGCAATAAAAGGAGGTGGTTGACGTGGAGGAATTTGGCTTCCTTGCCGACATAATAGGGAACGTTGTTAAGAGCTTGACAGGAGTAAACATAGTATTGACGCTGGAAGATGTGACTCTCGACCTCGGCTTGATAGGCTTTACGCTTTCAGGGAAGGTAAAACTCTCAATCGAGGGTGAAGAGGAAGAAGAGTGATGGTGGAGGGCAGAGGAAGAATAAAGGTAAACGTCGGTAATAAGGAGTTTGCAACCATTGAGGTTAGGGGTAAGAGGCTCGACGTGGACGTTACCAATCTCGCAGCGGGCAGAGGACTTATAATACGAATGCTACCTGCGATTGCTTCAGGCGGATTTTCAGAAGTTTCCAGTGAGGTAAAACTGCTAAGCGTAGTGGGGGAGCTATTAGAGAGAAAAGGCTACATGGTGGATGTCAAGATTGCCGGAGAAGCTGTTGCGAGGATGGGCGTCGCCGCGAGGCATAACCCCCTTGGACCTGTGGAGGTGTGTAACCTCAGATGGCTCCTCAGAAATCTCATAACCTCTTTTTTAAAGTTTCGTGTGTAGCTCCCGTTTTTCGCTTATCTCTCTTTTTCCGCCTTATTTTCCTCGTCACCTTTCTGATGAGCTTTTTTATGCTTCTTGGTATGTTCCATATCGTCAGTATTACCTTTGAGATGACCCCCACAACTTTCATGACCAACGCTACGACGAAGACGAGAAGCCATCGCACCCCATAATCAACAACGTTCAACAGGCTCGCCATTACCCTTGTAACCAGCCCCCGCCTCGCCTCGAGCTCTGCACTCACTTGTTCTACCATATCTTTATCTATGAGCGCATACCCCTTACTTGTTAACATTAACCGGTTGAACATGTAAAACCTGTCAAGTATAGGAACGTGTATCGGCAGAAGCCCCTCCTTAGCGATGTAGCCCCCCAGCATTAACTTCTCTATCTCCGCCAACACAACTTCACGGTCTATGTTCAATAACCTTGAAATGCTCCTCGGACTGAATCTGAGAAATACGCACGTCAATATCAAGCGGTCAAAACTCTCAAGGTCAAAGCTCTCAAGCCCCCCCATTCATATCCCCTAATCAAGGCTAAAGTGGAACTCTTCTTATAGCCTGCTCCTCTTTCACATTCTTATCTTATAAATCTTCCGCAGCCGCTCTTCTGGAGCGCCACGCCGCTCATAATGCGCTCGTCTCCATGTATGAGCGAGTAGTACCGTGTCAATTCATCGTCAGCCGCCCTACCTACTTTTACATAGATAACAACGATATGTCAAAATCATTACACCCCCCATGAGCATTTACGCTACCACCTCAGCAAAACAGGCAACGCACATTCCCGTCATGCCGGGGGTGCACCCGTAATAGCCGATAGCAAAGTTCTTCGTCCATCGGCTCCTCCGCAATAAATAACATCCTCGACGCCTCTGCCATCAAAAGCAGCTTCCACAGAAGGATTTATCGAAAATCTTGGTTTCATCCGGGCATTAGCTAAGGAGTTGATACCGGAAACGAGAAAATCCATGATTGCGGAGAGAATGTTGGCTACACTCACAAAAAACCCCTTCTGCGTAACGCGGGCGTCAAAAGCTTCTTGCATACGTTTTATGATGTCGTAATCCAGCATTTTATAGCCCTCAGAAGTGACTCTATACTTAAAGAGACCGTCCCTTACCACGCATCTCTTTGAGACGAGGTTCTCTAAAATGTTCTTAATAATGCTCTCCTCGACGCCTGTGAACTTTGATATCCGTTTTGCCCCCCAACATCTGAGGAACACGATAACGAGCGTTAGGTATTCCAGCCGCTCCATAACGGACGATAATTATGACGTAACATTTATAATTTTCTCAAACGGCGGTCTTTCAAAGGACTTCTAAATTAATTTCCAAACGTATTCAGTTAAATTTCAAATACTGTGGGAGCAATGTTCCCATATTTGAAAGAAGGCTATGTATATTGGCAGATTTTTAATAGACAGTCTGAAAACCTGTTAGCGATGAATACAAAGAAATTCCGGGAGTTTAGGAGAGGAATGGGTATAATGGTGCTAGCGCTGTTGCTCTCGCTGTCGTCGCCGGCGTCGGCATACAGCATGCAGCGGGTGACCGCCATTCCGTATGACGACGAGGTGGGAGAACTCACGAGTTACTACATCACCTTTGAGCCCATACAGACCGTCCCCAAGGGGGGATACGTCAAGATAACTTTCCCCGAAGGCTTTGTCCTCGACCCGGGGATGGTAAGCGTGCGCAGGACGACGTTGTGCGACCTCGTGCTCGAAGACGTCAGAGAGAATACCGTGATTCTTTTAGCGTGGAAGCCTGTGCTAGCAAAGGTAATATGCACGGTCGTGCTGAGCAACATACAAAACTCGCCAGCGGAGAACAAATACAACATCGTTATCACGACCACCGACGCCGTCGGCAACGTAATCGACGGACCAACGTGCTCTGCACCGTTTAAAATAAAAAAGCCGTCAGCAACAGCAGTAGCGATGGCTTCAATTATCTCTGAAAAGGTCATGGCAACGGATGCATCTCTCAGTTCGGGCGCCGCTTCGGAAACAGCGGTCAGCGCCGCTAACGCTGTAGAAGAACTAATTTCGCTCGTAAAGGAGATACTAAATACATTGGCGTAATTTATCCACCGTTTCTGATTAGCGGCAGAGGCGGGCTTTGTTAAAAACTATAAATTTATAAATAATGATGAAATAAAAAAGGCTCATGGTAAAGTTTGCGACCGAAGAGTGGATGAAAGAGTTCTGCAGGGCAATGAATGAAAACGAGAAGTTCAGGAAAGCATCGGAGAAATGGGAGACACCCATTCTGTTCATCGTGGATGATAAATCCAAATATCTCGAGGCCGACGTATTTCGAGGCGAGTGCCGGGGAACGAGAGAAGTCTCAAGCCCTGAAGAGTCAAAAGCTGGATTCCACCTCTCCGCAACGTATGACAACTGGGCTAAGATCGCCAGAGGCGAGCTGGGACCCGCGAAGGCTATAACCATCGGCAAGATGAAAGTGGTGAAGGGCAGCAAGATGAAAGTGCTTACCAACATTGGACTGTTCCTCGCCATGGTGGACGCTATAAGGAGCATAGACTCTATAACCGAATATTAATCTTATTTTTTACAGTTTTCTCATAGCTGGCTACTTGGTATAACGGCGTTTTTAAGTAATAATTCAATCGAAAACAGATCGGAGCCTGAACCTCGCCATTAACAAATAGCGGACGTCCTGCACACGATATACCTTGAGGCTCCTATGCCCGCACCTACACCGACGCCGACGCTTACGCCCACCCCAAGTCCATCTCCAACGCCAACGCCGGAGCCGAGCGTCAATATAAGTGTGGACAAGGGCGAATACCATGTAGGCGACGTAATGCTCATAAACATCACGCTGAGGAACCCAACAGACAATACAGTGAGCGCATATTTTGTCTGGAGCTTCGAGGTTCCTGAATATGGCATCAAGAAAACGTTGATCGTCACGAGGATAACGCTGCCTGCAGGTTTTGATAGAACATTCACGCTGTGCATGAGGCTCCCTCCTTTCCCGGTGAGCTTTGAGGCTTGTTGGCACGTCGCACTTTATGACGCTGAGACCCTAACGCTGATAAGCGAGAACTACGCAGAGTGGAACTTCGTGCGGTGGTATCTGAAGAAAGCTTTATATGTAACGCCCAAGAGAATATTATTGATGCCGTGCTTGCCTGTGCCATTAATTGGTAAAGGGGGTTGATTAATGTCAAGCTTGTAACAACCACTCATGGCTGCTGCTTTTGTATTAAAAAATCCACACGACTGGAGACTGAAGAACTATAAGTGCTTTATTAATTCTTCCCAATTTTGTGAGGTGGTAGCATGCTAGCGCCTTTGCCGACATTTTTGGTGATGGTTGCCGCAGTGCTTGTAGCTACTCTTTGCGGCGCAGTAAAGGCAGAGGTTATTGAGGATGACTTCAGCACCGATACAGGGCTTTGGAAATATGCCGGCGACGCCTACCGTGACGCGACGAACGGTTACGTGGCTCTCACAAGGTCGGAGCCCGGATGCCGGTACGGGCTGATATGGCTGAACATGAGCATCAGGGAGCCCTTCACTGTGGAATTTAAGTATAGAATTGGCGGGGGTGGCGGAGCTTTCGGCGGAGGGGACGGCATGGTTTTCGCTTTTTACAAAAAGACTGATTACACGCCATGCCCCGGAGGGGGGCTTGGGTTTACTCAAGCCGGAGTAGAGGAGGGCACCCCAGTCCCCGGCTATGGTGTTGAATTCGATGGCGTCAAGAACAAGGGCGACCCCTCGCCCAACCACATCGCTCTGATAAAAGATGATATCGAAAATCACTTGATCTACGTGAACGACAGCAGGTCTGAAGACAACAAATGGCACGATGTGAGGGTGGAAGTGGGTGAAACTTCGGTCAAAGTTTACCTCGATGGCGAGCATCTATTCTCGTGGACCGGGCCATTGGACAGGACGTTCGGAGGCTTTGGGTTCTCCGCCGCCACATGCGCTGAGTGGAACTGGCACATAGTGGACGATGTGCGGATAACTCTGGGGGAACAGGTTCCTGCTCCAGAATTCAATGCCCTCGAGCTGCTTGGCTTAATTGCAATATTGAACACGGTTGTCGCAGCGGTAATATTGAAGAGGGGATGATCGTTCATCAAGAGAGAAGCATCAAGAGCGTCATTGAAAGATGAAGCATTGTGTTTCCTTTCCTTCTATTTTTAGTCTCAGCCGCTTGTGATGCTTTCCACCCGGATACATGAGGCTTAAACTTATAACGATGATCGCCTTAATTTCCCACATGGGTGCCTTGTCGAAGGAGGCGGCGAGGGTCATGCTGGAAGTGCTCACGAGGATGGACGAGGAAATAGAGGCGGCGATTGAGACCATAGAGGTTCTGAGCGACGAGGAGCTGCTTAGGAGCATCGAGGAGGGCTTGGAGGACATTAAAAGGGGCGATGTTCTTTCCCTTGAAGAGTTCCTTGAAAAGCACGAATATAAATGACTTACCGGGTCGTTGTCTCAAGGAAGTTTGATAGGAGGTTTTCTGATCTTGATAAGGAGGTCCAAGACCGGATAGTGGAGAAGCTGAAGGCTCTACAAGAGAATCCTGGGCTGGGGAAGCCCCTAAAAGGCAAGCTCAGGGGGCTTCGCTCGCTAAGGGTCGGGAAGTACCGCATCATATACCAGGTTGATGAAGATAGCAGGGTCGTCAGGATCATAACTGTAGGGCGCAGGGAGGCAATATATGAACGATTTTAGGCTCTTGACGCTCTGATTAGATCAAAAAGAGCCTGCAAGCTAGGTATGTCTGCATAAGCGGAAGCGGCGCTTCAAGGCAACCCTTATTTATACGTATGATTCCGTAGTGGATTGTATGAAGGTGAAGCTGACCCTGAGCATCGAGAAGGAGGTCGTGGAGCGGGCGAGAGAGCTTTTCCCGAGCATCTCCGCCGCCGTCGAGACCCTGCTGAGAGCCGCCATCAAAGGAGATATAAGCGTGGAGGCGTTGGGCGGGCGGAGCTTGCGGAAAAGGGGACAGACAGCCGCTTATTAACGGATCGGAAGTGCGCCGACCGGGATTCGAACCCGGGTCACAGGCTTGGAAGGCCTGGGTCATACCACTAGACCATCGGCGCCCATTTACAGTTGTCTTGTACCCACTTTTAAGTTTATCGGACTTTCTCGGGCGGATCAGCAA
>QMVQ01000074.1 GCA_003661185.1 Candidatus Alkanophagales archaeon
AAGAAGGGATAAACGCATGCCTTCGACAATCGTGGTGGGGGGATTTTTTGGAGACGAGGGCAAGGGCAAGATACTCGCATACTTGGCGCTCGCTGACCGCCCTGCAATCGTGGCTCGCGGCGGCGTCGGTCCGAACGCCGGGCATAGCGTCAAGTTCCGTGGCAAAAAGTTCGGGCTGAGGATGGTGCCAAGCGGCTTCATCCACGAAGCGGCTCGCCTTTTAATAGGGGCTGGCGTGCTGGTGAATCCCAACGTCTTCTTGCGCGAGGTCGAGATGCTTGGCGTCGAGAAGCGAGTGGGCGTGGACTTCCGCTGCGGCATCATCGAAGAACGGCACATCGAAGCCGACAGAAGCGACGCCCGCTTGAAGGATAAAATCGGAACGACAGGCACGGGCTGTGGTCCCGCAAATGCTGAACGAGCCTTGCGAAAACTAAAGCAGGCAAAGGACGTGGAGGTGCTGAAGCCGTTCCTCTGCGATGTGCCTGCGGAGCTGAACGCAGCTTTGGACGAGGGGAAGCGGGTGCTGATTGAAGGCACGCAAGGTTTCGGGATCTCCCTGTTCTATGGCACTTACCCGTATGTCACATCAAAAGACACAACAGCATCGCAAATCGCCGCTGACGTCGGTTTGGGTCCTACCAAAGTTGATGAAGTCGTCGTCGTCTTCAAGGCATTTCCGACGAGGGTTGGCGCCGGTCCATTTAAAACGGAAATGAGCGATGCTGAAGCAAAGACGCTGGGCATCGAAGAGTTCGGGACGGTTACAGGCAGGAAACGCCGCATCGGGCGTTGGGACGCAGAGATGGCAAGATATGCGGCGACACTCAATGGCGCGACGCAAATCGCAATCACAGGTATTGACAGGATTGACCCCGTCTGCCGAGGCGTCACTGAGTTCGAAAAGCTCTCTGAAAAGGCGAAAGAGTTCGTGGCGAGGGTTGAGAGGGATGTTGGCGTCCCTGTGACTCTTATTTCCACCGGTCCTGGGCTGAACGAAATCATCGACCTGCGCCGCCGGCGGTGAGCAGTAGCAAACTTTTTAACCAACAAGCAATTCCTCAGACCAGCGGCATGCATGTGACCCCAATGGGCACGCAATAAAGAGCGGGCGAACTTAAATCGACGATGCTAAAGAACTTTCACGATTTCGAGCGAGAAGTTAATCGCTTTTGCGGAGTGTGTGAGCATGCCAATTGAGATGACGTCGACGCCCGCTGCTGCGAAATCGACGACGTTCTCCAGAGTTATCTCGCCCGAGACCTCCAAGATAACTTTTTCCCGCAACCGCAAATGCTGTAACTCCTCGACCACTCGCCGCACCTCGCTCGCAGTCATGTTGTCAAGCATTATTATGTCAACGCCGAGCTCTGCCGCCCGCACCGCATCCTCAACGCTCTCCACCTCCACCTCTATTTTTCTCGTGAAGCTACAGCGCCGCCTCGCCTCCCTAACTGCGTCTTCTAAGCTCATCAGCTTTAGGTGGTTGTCTTTTATTATGATCGCGTCGTAAAGCCCCAAGCGATGCGGGTCGCCGCCGCCGAGCAGAACTGCCTTCTTCTCGTATTTCCGAAAGCCCGGCGTCGTTTTCCTCGTGCCCGCAATCCGCACCCGCTCGTTCATTTGCCTCGCAGCACGCACGAACTCCGCAGTCAGCGTCGCAATCCCGCTCATTCTCCCAAGGAAGTTCAATGCCAGTCGCTCCGCACTCAGAACCCCAACGCCCGTCCCTTCGACCCTGAGAATTACTTGTCCTTTTCCCACAACGGCGCCGTCCTTAAACTGCGACGCCGCCCGCACACCGAAATACTCAAATACTTGCATCGCTTCCGCAAGTCCTGCAAGCACGCACCGCTCGCTTCCCAATACAACCTCGGCGATGCACTCCCGCTCTGCGACCTCTGGCGGCATGAACGGATACACCTCTACGCCTTCCAAGTCTTCCCGCAAAAACCACTCCAACTCGCTCAGCAACATCCCTTCCCCCCTTCCTCCTTAAAGGGTAAGGTAAGGTAAGTTAAATCCGCATCGCAAAAATTCATGCTGCTCAGCAGTCTCTCCCTCAAAGGAAAATGCTAAAGGTTTTAAAGAACGTAGCACTATATGACTATTGATGGACTTCGGTCAAGAGGTAATAACCACCATACACGATTTTGGAATGGATTTTGAAGGGTTAAGAAGGCGTTTGAGGCGTTTGAGCATAAAATATCCGATGGGCGTAATAATTCCGGTTTTGGAGAGCGAGCTTTCGAGTCCTGCCATTCAGAAAATCGTTAGAGGGTTGAATGAATGTGATTATTTGAAGAAGGTGCTAATTGCCCTTTCTGCGGAGAGTGGTTGTGAGTCTGCGTTGGAAACTTTCGAGGAGCTTGAAATGCCGTTTGAAGTAATCTGGTGCAATGGACCTGAAGTCAATGCCCTCCTGGAGGAGTTAAAGAGAGAGGGGCTGGATGTCACGAGACTGAGCGGTAAAGGGAAGGACATATGGATTGCAATCGGTGTTGCATCTCTCGAACTTTATGCCTTCGCCATTCACGACGCCGATATTGCCTATTACTCCGAAATTCTCCCGACAAAGCTCCTTTATCCCGTGGTGGAGCCGCACCTTGATTTCCTTTTCGCTAAAGGCTATTATGCAAGGTTGGACGTCTTAGGGAAGCGGATGTATGGGCGGATTTACCGCCTTTTTATCCTCCCCTTGCTGGAGGCGCTGCATGAGAAGTTCGGACATAAATCAGAATTCCTAAGATATTTACGGGCTTTCAAGTATGCGCTCTCAGGCGAGGTCGCGATTACCAGCGACTTAGCCCTGAACCTACGGATCCCGTGCGACTGGGGTTTGGAGTTAGGGATGCTCGCCGAGCTCTACCGGAACATATCCTACAAGCGCATGTGTCAGGTCGACCTCGGCTTCTACGAGCATAAGCACCGAGAGCTGTGCGAGGAGGAGTTGGTAAAGACCGCCAGCGACTGCCTCTTCACGCTTCTAAGGACGCTTACCGAGACCGACGGCATTGAGGTCACAGACGCTTTCCTAGTGAGCCTCCAAGTGATTTACAGGCGGGTTGCCCAAGACAAAATAAGGCAATATCACGCAGACGCCATTTGCAATGGCCTGAATTACGACAGACATCAGGAAGAAACACATGCTGAAACCCTCGCAAGGGTTATAGTCGAGGCTGGTAGGAAATATTTGAAGAACCCCACCTCTTCCCTGCTCCCCGACTGGATACGGGCGATTTCAGCAATGCCCGACCTCAGAGAGAGATTGATGGAGGTTGTCGTCAAATGATTGTCGTCTTCACAGACTTGGACGGCACGCTGCTCGATGAGAATTACTCATACGAAGCTGCAAAGCCCGCTCTGAACTACTTGCTTCGCTCGAACATCCCGATCGTGTTTTGTAGCAGCAAGACGAGGGCTGAAATTGAAGTTTATCGTAGGGAAATGGGCATAAAGGACCCCTTCATCTCGGAAAACGGCGCCGCTATTTTCATTCCCAAATACTACTTCGACTTTCCTTACGCATACACAAAGCAACTCGACGACTACAACGTCATCGAATTGGGCACCGAATATTCGGTATTAAGAGAGACGTTGGAGCGGATAAGACGGACGACTGGTTACGAGATTGTTGGATTTGGGGACATGACTGTAGAAGAGGTGGCAAGGGACTGTGGGCTATCGCTGAAGGAAGCGAAGCTTGCGAAGTTGCGGGAATACGACGAGGCATTTTCCATATTAGAGGGGGATGAAAGGGAGATATTAAGGTTGATAAGAGAGGCGGGGTTGAATTATACAAAAGGAGGTAGATATTACCATATAATCGGCAATAACGATAAAGGACGGGCTGTGCACATCTTAACTGAGTTGTATAGCAAAAAGTTTAAAGATGTAAAAACAATAGGGATAGGAGATAGCTTGAACGACCTTCCGATGTTAATGACAGTGGACATTCCCGTCTTAGTAAAAAAGAGGGATGGGACTTACGATATGGATATTGAACGGATTATGGAAGGTAAGCTCTTAAAGGCAGAAGGCATAGGTCCAAGCGGGTGGAAATGGGCGATAGAGAATATTGTTATTAAGGGGAAGGGTGATGAAAAGTAAAACCTTGGTAAAGGCACTTCTCATAGGTATGATCGAGATAGGCAGTAGGGTTGGAGCTCAAGGATTATACGATTGGTTGTGGACAATCGGTGAGAGACTGGCAGAAATGGAGGGGAAAGGGTTAGAGGGGGAAAAAAGCGGAGACTTGCGTTACGAACCCTTTTGCCCGCTCGCCGCGCAGCTCGAAACGACACACTATTGCGAAATCCTGCCGGGGCAGGAAAGCATATGCGTGGAGATTCCAAGAGCGGGGGGTGCGGACAAGCCTGCATGCGCCGACATCATTTGTGTGGTGCATCACGCCTACCGGCGAAAGCGGGCGGAGCTTGCTGGTAAGGAGTGCGTCCATCTTGCCGCAAAGTGCCCCATGACCGGAAGCATGGCCTTCAACGAAGAAGCGATAAGAGCCGTGGGTAAGAGCAAGAAGGAAATTGAAAAGCTTCTGAAGACGAAAGCCGTCTGCGTTTTCATGTATCTGGAAAGCGATGAGATATAATTATGGACGACATGTCGCTTTTCTTTACTTTTTAGAAATTTTTAAATCATCCGAAAGTTACATTATAACAATCTGCTAAAGTGAGCTCTGCCGCATGCGGCAGCATTATGGTTCCATGCTGTAAAGGGAGAGAGCATGAATGAGAAAAAGGCTGATAAGTTATACCGGCACAGCATCACCGTCATAAAGGAAAATCAGCATAAAAATGGGGGCTTCTACGCAAGCCCGCCCGGCACGAGATATCCTTACATTTATACTCGTGATCACTCTGTCATCACACTTGGCGCCCTCGATGCAAGAATGTTTAAGGAGGCGCGGCGGGCGTTGGTGTTCATCTTAGATGCGCAAAAGCCGAGCGGGGAGTTCTCGCAACGCTACGATACCGATGGCGTGGACACGAGTTACAAGGACTTACAAATCGACGGCAACGGGCTCGTGCTCTTTACGCTCGGCAAATATTACGAGGTAACGAAAGACGATGAGTTATGCATCGAGTTCTGGGACGTCATTGAGAGGGCTGTCGAGTATATACTGCGGCACAAGAATGACGAGATAGATTTAATACACACGCTCAACAGCATCCATGAGTATCCCGCATATGAGCACGGCTTTGAGATTTTTGCGAATGCCGCTTGCTGCGCCGGAATATTTGCAGCTGTCAAGATGGGAAAGGCGCTGGACAAGGACGTCCGCAGGTGGGAGAAAGAAGCCGAAAAAGTCAAGAACGCCATCTTCACTCGCCTCTGGAGCTCAAGGCTCCGCTCCTTCATCAAAAATATCAGAATCAAACACCAGAACAGCAAGCCCTTAGGCTACGACCCATTGGTCTCAGTCGTTACCGACGTCGACGTTGCGGAATACTCGCCTGCCTACTTTGGGCTTATTGCTGATGATGACCTCAGAATCGTAAGCACCGCCCGTCGTATTCACCGTGCCCTCTGGGACGAGGAGCTTGGCGGGCTGAACCGCTACCCAGAATACTGGGACCGTAACAACGGCGGCTACGGACCGTGGCCGCACTTCACGCTGCAGTTGGCGAGACATTTCATCAATATCGGCGACGAAGATACCGCAGAGCAATATATTGGGTGGTGTGTGGAAATTGCTTATGAGGACTTGCTGCCTGAGCATATTTCAACCATCGAGCGCTTCGAACTCTGGCTCGAAACCTACCGGAATGCCAATATCCTTACCGACAAGAAACTAGTGATGATAAACGGCATAAAGCAGCACCCGAAGTGGAAGGACGGTTTTGCCTATGTGACGACGCCGCTCCTCTGGCCGCACGCCGAATATATTCGGACATATAGCTTATGGCTGAGAACTTTTAGATGAGTCTGTAATTTGATGAAGTTGCTTTAACTTTATCGGCAGGAAATCTCCTTCCCGGAAGGAGAAGCTAAGAGCTGGAATTGTCGGCTCTTTGTTCTTGTATGTATGTGGGGCGGAGTGCCTATGGACGTCTGTAGAGGGGCGGCGAGGCGGTTGAGAAGGCAGTCGATGAGAGCAAGGCTCTCTCGTGAAGTAGAAGTCCTCCCGCAGCTTCGGGCAAAATGCGCGCCGAAGGTATGTTGGCGTAAAATAGCAGAGGAAAAGTCAGAAGCCCATTTCGAAAGGGGAGGAAGTCTCTCTCACTTTCTGCTTAACACCACTACTGATGCCAGAAACAAGCGCGCATTCTGCCCTAAATAAACCCTCGCAACTCAGCCACGGAATCTAAAATCAAGTCAGGCTTCACTTCAGCCCTCTCCAAAGCTTCCTTGCGGAACTTCCCTGTTTTCACGAGTATGCCCTTCATTCCGAGCTTCTTGCCGCCTGCAACGTCGCTCACCACGTCATCGCCTATCACAGCCGCTTCCTCAGCCTTCACACTCATGTCTCGAAGCGCAAGCTCAAAGAAATTTCTGGAAGGCTTCCCAATGAGCTTAGCTTCTACGCCCGCTGCGTATTCGACGGCGGCGACGAAAGGTCCAGCCCCAAGCATTAAACCGTCAGAACCCATCCAATATCTGTCTTTTTCCATGGCGACAAGCTCCGCACCGTCTAAAACAAAACGAAACGCCTTGTTAAGGCTTGCATACGTGAAGTTGTCGCCTGCATCGCCCAAGACCACAAACTTTGGGCTTTTATCGGTTATTATAACGCCAACCTCATCAAAATCCTTGTGAACGTCCCCTGTGGTGAGTAAGAAACACTTGGGCTCATACTCCAGCTCCTTGGCTTTGCTCGTCACATAACGAGCCGTTGCAAGCGGCGCACTGAAAATTTCAGCCTCAGAAACTTCAAAGCCGAGACCTTTAAGCCTTTCACAAAGAGAGTGGCGGCTCCTCCTTGTTGCGTTCGTCACGATTCTGAACTTGTATCCCCTCTCCCGCAGGAAGGTAATAATCTCGTTCGCGCCCTCCACCGGACTCTTCCCGACGTAGAGCGTGCCGTCCATGTCTATCAGAAACGCCCTCACGCCTTCAAGCACGCCGCCGTCCACGTGCACACCCCCCTATGCCAAAAAATTGGATAAAAGTATCTGACGTCCTCCAACCTCTAAAGAAGTTGAGTTCCCGCTCCTATCGGTAGGAGCAGCGGGTGCGGCGCCACCACCCGGTTATCGACCCCTCCACGCCCCTCGTGGACGAGCCTTATATTTTGCGCGCCTATCGCGTCCCTATGCGCTTCTAACCCGCACGTTCGACACTT
>QMVQ01000075.1 GCA_003661185.1 Candidatus Alkanophagales archaeon
GATTACGACGTCATGGTCTTGAAGCGAAATGCCCTCCCTACGAATCGCCTCTAAGAAGAGGACGACGATGTCGTCGCCGGGCTTGATTTCCGGGAGGCTTTCAACTCCGATGATTTCGATGCGTCGCATTAATTAAAAATGGCATTAATTAAAAACGGCAATTTTCAAACCCCCACTTAAAACACAACTCGCACTAAAGAAGTTTTTTTAACTCCTCGGCAACAAGCTCTCCAAGCTCTTTGTTTGGAGCAGTGGTGACGATGAAGATTTCTTGGACGCTGGAGCCTTCGGAAAGCAGCGCACGCAGGTTTCCACGCTCGTCAGCCCTCGTTATTTTGAGTGCGACGCCGCCGCCCGTTGCCGCTGCGCCCTTTGCTTTTATGCGTCCGGGCACGATTTTCTTAACGTAATGGCATTCCGCAAGCCTTAGAATTATGTTATACCCTCTCCTCTCCCCTATTATCGTGGAGTGAGCGCCGCCAAGCTTCTTATTTGGAGATGTTTCGACACGCTCAAGCCCGCTAATTTTTAAAAGCTTCAAAAGCTCGCATCTAACGCTTTGAAGACCGACAGCATTGCCCAGACCAAAAAACTTGACGTCAAATGGTATCAATCTTCTAATTTGGGCGAGTTCGTGGCTTTCGGCGAATAGCGCAACAAGTTTTGGTCTTTTTCTATGAATCCTGTCAACGACAAGCTCTAAAAAGTTTCTGAGGCTTATTTGGTATTCGATACTGTCACGTTCGTAGAGATGGAGATACGACTTAACGAAATCCGTGCTGAGTTCTCGCCCTTCGGCATCAAGCATCAGCAGCGTTGCGCCCTCACTACGCAAGAGGCAGCCTAAGAGCTTTGTCTGGGAAGACCCGCAACTCAAGCAGTAGTCGCCAGGCATTTCTAGCGCCGAGCCGCAAGAGCGGCACACGCCGGCGGCGGGCGACCTCGGCGTCGGAAGGTTACCGCCCTGCAAGCTGCCAATTTCCCTCACGGCAAAGCCAAATATATGGTTCTGATACTTAAAGCGATAATTAACGACGCAACGATTATCATCAGGGTGCGGGAGGGCAGCTTTCTGCAGGCGTATGCGGCGAGGGGTGCGGCTAAAACTCCGCCGATGATTAATCCGGCGATTATTTCCCAATGCGCAACTCCAATCGTTAGGAAGAAAGTTGCGCATTCACTAACGGTCACGAAGAATTCAGCAAGGTTAACGGTGCCGATGGCGAAGCGAGGGTTATGCCCTCTTGCGGCGAGCGTCGAGGTCACTATCGGACCCCAGCCGCCGCCCCCGACGGCGTCGAAAAAGCCCCCTGCCAAGCCCAAGGGAATAAGTTTGGCTCTCACTTTCGTCTCTTGAATCTTCTTGCTCTTGAGCGCTCTCCTGAGAATCAATAAACCCATGATGAGGAGGTAAATGGCGAC
The DNA here is from genome assembly GCA_003661185.1 of Candidatus Alkanophagales archaeon. Lineage (GTDB taxonomy): Archaea > Halobacteriota > Syntropharchaeia > Alkanophagales > B39-G2 > Alkanophaga > Alkanophaga liquidiphilum. Next base: position 1,423 of record QMVQ01000075.1, read on the forward strand.
AAAGGGTTTTATCATCTTCTCCGGCACCCCTACGAGGATGTAAGCTCCTAAAATCCCACCCATAACCCCCGGAATCAATAGCTTCTTGAACAACCCCCTGTCCACATTTCCAAATCTCAGGTGCGAGAGCCCGGACGCTCCGCTCGTGAAAATCTCAGCAGTATGGACGCTTGCGCTCGCCGCTGCTGGTGGGATTCCGAGGCTAAGCAGGAAAGTAGTGGAGGTGACCCCGTAGGCCATTCTGGCAGGCTTAAAGCCCGTTTCCAAGGGCCCCGTCAATCACCTGAGCCACGAATCCCACCATTACCGCGGTTATTATTCGCCACAAATTCTACACCCTAATCCCTTCTAACCCTCGTGACAAGGATGTTACCGTCTTTGAAGAGAATCCACCTGATTTTGTCGCCGCTCTGCAGCCCGAGCTTTTCAACGATGACCTTCGGCACGGTGGTGCGTCGCCGAGTGCCCCGAATTGTAAGTGTCGTTTCCGTGACGTATTCCACATCATCCAGCTCCACCCGCATGGTAATCTGTAAGCCACAATCATATAAATTTGGCGTCAAACCAATTTCATTTGGTATCAAACCAATACCCTTTGGCGTCAAAATATGTAGTAGCTCAACTGAAGTAAAAAGGGTGAGAATTTGACGCGCAAGGTATGGCAGGACGTTTACGTCATCGGCGGTCCTGACATTTCGGACTCCTTGGACTGCTGCGTTTATTTAGTCGACGTCGCTGACGGCGACGAACTCGTGTTAATTGACACGGGGGCGGGGCGGAGCTTCAGAGCTCTTGTGCGGAACATCAAGCGGCTGGGGTTCTCTGTGGCGGCAGTGCGTTATGTGCTGGCGACGCACGCCCACATAGACCACATCGGCGCCCTTGCTCGCTTTAGAGCGCTCGGAGCTAAAATCGTGGCGCACGAGCTTGATGCCACCGCTATCGAAAGCGGCGAGGGAAAAATAGGGACGGAGTTCTACGGCGTCAGCTACGAGCCCTGCCCTGTGGACGTTAAGATAAGCGGCGACGCCCTAGAGCTGAAATTCCGAAAGCACGCCCTCAAAATAATACATATCCCGGGACATACGCCGGGAAGCATCGCCGCATATGTGGACATCTCAGGACAGCGAGTCCTTTTCGGGCAGGACGTCCACGGCCCCTACATGAAAGCGCTCGGCTCCGACGTTCGCCTCGCAAGACGTTCGTTGGAGAAGCTGCTGAACCTGAACGCCGATATCCTTTGCGAGGGGCACTTCGGCATCTACGAGCCAGCGAGCGCCGTCCGAAGATATATCGAGGGATACTTAAGGCAGCTCGAGCGTTAGTTAGGAGTATTCGTCTCGTTTCCTGCACAGCCAACAGGACGTGCGCCGTCAAGCACAAAAACTTTCGCCGCAGCTTTAAAGCTACGCATCTAAAAGATACGTATGCAAGGCAAAGTAGCCGTGATAATGGGGTCCAAGAGCGACGAGGGCGTTGCGAGAAAGGCGACGGAGGTGCTTGAAAGGCACGGCGTTGCCTACGAACTTAAGGTGCTCTCCGCACATAGAAATCCTGAGGAGCTTGACGAATATGTGAAAAAGAGCAATGCTGACGTCTTCATAGCGATCGCAGGACTCTCGGCAGCGCTCCCCGGCGCCATAGCCTCAAAGACCGAGAAGCCTGTAATTGGCGTGCCGGTGAGCGCAAAACTCCTCGGGCTTGACGCGTTACTCTCGATGGTGCAGATGCCCGCAGGCGTGCCCGTCGCCGCTGTCGGCATCGATAACGGGACGAACGCCGCACACCTCGCGCTGCGCATCTTGAAATTAAAATACGGCAGCGAGAAAAGCTGACTTAATACCCAGCGTCTCACCTTCCCTCCTCGTCGCAACCGCTTCACCTCAGCTTGTTCAGTTCCAGCGCTGTCTGCAGTGGTCCTTGAACGTGCACATAGAGCAGACAAAAGAATTTTATACTCGTGTTGCTACGAGAAACATGAGCCTGTTAATACGTTGGAAATGGTAAAGAGGAAGAAAAAATTCGGATATGCCGCTGGATTGGGGATAACACGAATTCGTATATCTGCAGTTGTCCGAAATTCACTCCACCCCGCTCAAAAAAGAGAAATTTTTATAACACAAGTTTTTTATAGCATGAGGGGGGCGTTAAGGGATGATCAGAACAGCCTTAACTGTTTTGGTTATCCTGTGCGCGCTCGCTCTGTCTTCAGCAGTGGTACATGCAGAAACGGAGGAAATATGTGGATTTGAGGGACCAGATATCAAGTATGAGCTTGAGCTTACAGATTTTGTGGTCAGGGGTCCTAAGCCAACAGAGGTTGGAGATGATGTGGTCGTTGAGTTTAATCTGAGATATGTGGGAGATGACTCCATAACCTTTAACAGTGTTTTTGTTGCTGCAAAACTTCCTGATGGCTCTGAAAAAAGATTTATTGAGTCTCACCAAGGAAAAACTCTGAATCCTGGAGATTCTGTAAGCGTTAGAGGGGAAATAGAATTAAGTATGGAGGGGAAGTGGATAATATGGCCCTCTTTTATCTATTATCATAACGGTGATGTTTTTGGACCGATAGATCCGTGGCATGAATGTGTAATTGTTGTGAAATCACAAGCTCCACCGGAACCGACTCCCTCCAAGCCAGATCTATTTCTCGATAATATTTGGTTTAATTATACAATGCGAACGATATTCTTCAGAATTTGGAATATAGGAGATGCAGATTCTGGAGAGTTCAACGTCACGCTCTACATCGATGGTGAAGTGGTTGAAACTAAGAGAGTTGGGTCTATTCCTGCAGGAGGGGTTCTTATAGATCGCTTCAGATTCTCTTACGGACCTTGCGGGGAGCCAATGACTGGAATGGAAGATGAGATAAGAGTATATGTGGATAGCGGTTATGAAATAGATGAAGAAAGTGAGTTCAACAATGAGAAAGAATTTACACTGAATTGTCCGGTAAGGAGACCTGATCTGGTAATTCAAGATGTGTGGCTTGGGGATGCGACGGTGTGGAAGGAGATAAGGCCTGGTGTTTATGGTCTTGTAAATATGCCTAACACAGTATTCTTCAGAATTTACAACTGTGGATGTGTAGATCAAGAGTTCAACGTCACGCTCTATATCGATGGTGAAGTGGTTGAAACTAAGAGGGTTTCTATTCCAGCAAGAGGGACGATCGAGGATCACTTTGACTTCTCATACGGGCTTAGCGAGGAACCATGCACTGGAAGGGAGGATGAAATAAAGGTTTCTGTGGATGAGCCTCCTTTCACTTATTTTGGTGGAATACTGGAGAGTAACGAGGATAACAACGAGATGACTATAGTAAAGGAGTGTCCACCACGCCCGGACCTTGTGATAGGGAGAATTTGGCTCGATAATGGAGGGGTAAAGTATGAGATAAAGAATGTGGGAGATGCTGAAGCTCCACAAAGTGAGACCCTATTATCCATCCGTGGCGGCTACGGTGAACAAGCTGTCACCTATGAGGCATACGATCGGGTAGAGCCTTTGGATGCTGGAGAGAGCCGTATAGAAATGTTTGAGAATTTCCAGTTCTTCTGCGATCCTACAGTGGGAACTTACGATGTCTATGTAGAGGCTGATGAACCTGATGATGTGGTTGAGGTTAATGAGAATAACAACTTTAATACGAGTACTTTCTTATGCTGGAAACATATGGACATTAGTGTAGTCGATGCTGAACCCGTTCAAGTTGTATATGGTGCTCCTTTAATTAAAGGAAAGGGAACGGCATTTAGGGTTATCGTTGATTCTACATCTGATGTAGACTTGGATGTAGAATTTGAACTTGAGCTTCCACAGAATGAATGGGAAATTCCTATTCCTGATAATTATCCTAGTTCATGGATTGTTAGGATACCCGCAAATGCTGATAACTTCGAGGTAATGCTGCCTTATATACCTATTGGTTCTGAGACAATAGGAATTCATTCTTTATCTGAGGGTCTGATATCAGGAACTATAGTTCCATTACCATCCGGAAGTGGTCCTGTAATAGCAGGACCTCTCACGGTAACTTATAGAAACGTTCCACGACCAATTGCAGATAAGGTAAGTTTTACAATCAGAGTAGATCCAGAGAATAGATTGATTGAAACAGACGAGGAAAATAATGAAATCACTAAAAGCAATATAGAAGTTAAGACGACGAAACAATTTAAGATCATGTATTTTATTCATGTTCCTAACAGCGATTACATAGATCCGACGAGCGGTGATATATTATGTGGGATACAACGACAGTTTAGTGAGTGCAGATGCAAATATTGTCAGAATCTAACAATATCAGAAGTCTGGCAAAATACTTTTGATATAGCTAAAAGGTCTACGGAATATTTGTTGGGGGTATCTCCAATAGCTGACACAAAAATGCAATATGCGATAATGTTTAATGTGAGTGTCCAAAGTGATTATGGTGGTAATAATGACTATTGGAGGGAGATTTCAAAAGTGGCAGGAACTTATGGATACGATTATGTTATCAGTATAGATCCCTGTGACGGATGTGGAGTCTCCAATTCGGGTGATGGTATGTATGTTTGCAATATAGGTGGTGCTCCAGGGTCAGAACCGCCTACTGCTGCTCATGAACTATTAAGTCATGAGATTCTTGGATTTTCTAAAGAATGTTATGGTTGTATTCCCTACCGCAACGGATCTAGAACTGTCGATCAGTGTCCAAGGTGTGACGTTGATTGTGATTCATGTGTTGCATCAGATGGTTTCTGGGTAAACAAGTGGAAAGCATATAAAGGAGGCCATTGGGAAGAAGTAGAAGAAAATGGCGAGAAGGATTGGAAAATAGTTGGTGCCAAATATTATGCGGGTAGTGTAGCTTCAGAAGATATTACTTGGCAAAGATTAAGCAACTTATGGAAATGGAGTGACGGCAGTCTTCCAGGTGGTTATCTTGATCTAATAGATAAGTTTGAAGATAAAAATGACCCTTTGGTTTTATTTGTTAGCGGAAAAGTTTATAAAAATGGAAGTGCTGAGTTTGATTCGTATTTTGAGGTGGCAGAAGGATCTGTAAACATTGAACCAAATGCGATAGGGGATTACTATATCGTTCTTGTAGATTCTGAAGAAAAAGTAATAGACAAATATGGCTTTACTACAAACTTTGAACTCCTAACTCATGAAGGAGTAAAATATATTAATCAGAGTTCTTTTGTTTACAGAGTTCCTTGGAACGATAAGATTAAAAGAATTGAACTACAAGACAAAAACGGTAATGTTCTTGCGAGTAAAACTGTTTCTCCCAATAAACCGGAAATTTGGATAATATCTCCTAAGAATGGTGACGTTTTCAGAGAAAATGAGACAATATTGGTTAAATGGGATGCAAACGATGTAGATGGTGACACACTCGTTTTTTCGCTTGGATTAAGTAAAGATAAAGAAAACTGGGTTCCATTGGCGTGGAATCTTAAAGATAAAGAATATGTCCTTAGGACAAATTCTTTAAGTAAAGGGCACTATTGGTTAAAAGTAAGAGTTACCGATGGAATAAATACAGCAGAAGCGATTTCAGGAGAATTCTTTATTGGTATTCCGGAAGGAAAAATTGAAAAAGAAATAACACCTACAACACCAACACCAGGATTTGAAGCATTTTTAGCAATCCTTGCATTGTTATCAGCGATTACATATTTGATAATGAGATGTACACGATAATAAGCAGTTATCAGGAAATCAAGCAAAAGATTGTGCTAAAAGTAAATGCTGAGGGAAGTAAAGTTGTGTACTTAAGTGAATAGGAGATAATGGGGGGAGGCGATAAATGATGAGAGTAAGAAAATTATCTTGTTTA
>QMVQ01000076.1 GCA_003661185.1 Candidatus Alkanophagales archaeon
CTGACACTAGGGGGCGAACTGTCACTTTTGCCAACCGACAATGACGGGCAGACTCTTGGTGATTCAACGCACCGTTGGAATTTGTATACGCAGGAGATTCGTTTCCACGGTGAAACCGGCGATAATCTTGTCTATTTCCCCGATAATTACGCCGCTGCGTTGGAATTTTTAGACCACGGCGATCCCGGAGAGTCTTACCTGACGTTTGTATCTACCACTGGCTCGCGGGAAGTCGTTTTTAATGAAGGCGGGGCGGACATCGATTTTCGCGTCGAGGGTGTGGGCGAGACCAACGCGCTATTTGTCCAGGGCAGTGATGGTGTTACCACAATCGCCGATCTGATTATCGCCAGCGGGGGGAATATTGTACCAATTGACACAGAGTTTCAAACTCTCGGCGATGAAACTCACCGCTGGGATTTGTACACGCAATCAATCATTTTCGGCGGGCCGACTGGCGATAACATAATCGAAATACCCAACGATCTTGCCGACGCATTGATCGTCATAGACGACAATGACAATTATGAATATTTCCGAATTAGAACCTCAGCACAGCGGGAGGTGGTATTCAACGACGACGGAGCGGACATTGATTACCGCGTCGAGGCCAGCGGCGAGGCCAATGCGCTGTTTGTGCGGGGTAGCGATGGCAACGTGGGGGTAGGGACGGCGACACTGGCAGCCGGTACAAAATTCTCATCGTATCACGATGTTGCGCTCACTACAGGAACCGTTATTGGCATTTATACATTTCTCCGCAACACACCTGGCGCGGCCTCGACCGCGCTTTTGTACGGTTATTACGGAGATGTAAGAAACGCTGGCAACAACGACGGTTACGTGCAGGCGTTGTATAGAGGCGCCTGCCGGTGGTATGGTTCGGGAACGCTAACGTCAGCGTATGGATTTTGGCCCAGCGTGACTAATAACGAAGCCGGAACAATAACCACTGCAACGGGCGTGCTTGGATATGTCAGCCAATCGGGAGCGGGCGGGACAATTGGCACGGCTATCGGACTTCGGGCTGACGTTAATTTATCTGCGGGGACGATTAACGTCGGCTATGGCCTCTATGTTTCTCAAGTGGAAGCCACCAATGCATACGGGATTTATATAGCCAATACCATAGCCGGATCGACTGCTGGATGGGCTATTTACAGCGCCGCGACGGAAGATAGCTATTTAGCGGGGGCGCTGGGGATACAGATGACGCCGACCGCCAACGGGATTTTGTGCATCGGCCTGCCCACGGAAAATTTAGAGATAATTGACGCGGGATCGGCGGGCGCGACGGAGCAGGATTGGATACAGATCGAGATTGGAGGCAACACGGGTTACATTCGTGTGCATGCTGCCAAGTAGGAGGAATTATGCAAGTCGCAAATCTGAACGAGTTTTTTGACGTAACACAATACCAATTGGCAGAAAAAGCGGCCATATTGAGATTGGTTGACGGCGAGATCGCGGTGATCTCGCGCTATATTTTCCGCAACGCCTCCGGTATGCAGCAAGGTACGCAGATCAATGTGCAAATGGTCGTCACGCCAGAACAGAGCGACGATCTCAAAGCGATCCTGGCTCAAATTTTGCAGGCCACCAATGCGGAAATTGAGGCCGAAACAGGATGGACAAAATATACAGAACCGGAGGAAGAGGGAGTAACATGAAAATCGACATGACACAAAAACTGACCAATTTCGACGGGACGATCCACATGCTGGCAGAGCGAGCATGCCCCGCCTGTGGCAGACCTGCGGATGAGCAGATTGCCACGTTACGGGCAATCTGTACCAGGGCGCTCATTGCTACATACCGCGACGAGGCGCAAAAGGGCGAACCGACGCCGCAGGAGAAATTCAACAGATACCAGCTTGCGCAGAAATTGCAGCAGAGCGACGTGGTTGATTTGAAGGCGGAGGAGATCGCCAAGCTCAAGGCCCTCGTAGGCAAGATGTGGGGGCCGATTCAGGTAGGGCAGGCGTGGAATATGCTTGACCCCGACGCGCGGGAATTCGAAGATGCCTAGCCCGCCCAAGTGAGGCTGTCATGGAAGCCCCCCCACAGGCCGCGCCGTGGATAATCACAGCCATATCAGCGATTGGCAATCTGGTACAATTGGCTATCTCTCTGCGCAAAAGCGCCTCAGAGGCGGATCGCTCTGAGGCGGAAACCGACGCTATCAGGCAGCAGATAGAAAAGGACGCGCTGGAGCAAGTGCGCGATCTTCAGGCGTGGATGAGGGAACAAAACAAAGAAATCCGGCAGGAAAACGTGAACCTGAAAAGGCGCGTAGAGGTGCTAGAGGAATTGTACGAGGCTCTGGGCCGCCAGCTAGAGAACGAGCGAGCAGCCTGGAGGGCAGAGCGGGCGGAGTTGTTGCGAAGACTGGCAGATATTGAGGATGAAAATAGAGAGTGGCGGGCGAGGATTACATGACCAGCAAAATAGAAAAAGACACTGCGCGGGCGCTATTCAAGGAGCTTGTCCTCACGATCCTCCGCCTGGCCCCCAAAATCAGGGCACTTGGCAAAACGGTTGACCTGATTGAACAATGCCCGCCCAGTTGCCCGTTCGGTGATATTTGCGCGGAATGGGAGGCTATCCTGCCAGAGTTACACATTTTGGAATCACAGGTTGAAACCATCGCCGACAATGGAACGCGGGCGATGTTGGCAGTGACGATACTGGACGGAATTGACCAATTATGGGATTGGGAAGATTCCAGCGATTGACCGCCTAGCTCATTGCTTTGACGATCAACCCCCGCAGAACCGCCCCCATCGGCAACCCCGTGCGGGCCGACTCTTCTTTGAGCCACGCCTTTTGCTCTGTGGTGAGCAGCAAGTTGAACGGCTTCATTTTAATGTGGCCCGCCCAGGGGCGTCCCCGCTTTTTCTGTTTATCGGTCATCTCCTTTTTCCTCATAACGCCCTGCCCTCCATGCCCAACCAAAAATGATGAGGCAAAATATGCCGCGCAGTGACTATATGCACCCCTTCACACTGTTGCTCCTCTTGGGCCATAGCCTGGGGATGAACATAGCAGGTATTGGGCATTTGCCCAAATTTTTCACGGTAGGCGCCCGCCGCGCGCAAAACCTTTTCCTTCACCGTCCGGCCCTTATCATTATCGAACCACAGCCAACCGACGCGCATTTTATCGGCCATAATCCCTCCCATTATTAGGCGCAGACAAGCTCTGAACGTCCCTCTGTTGCCAACCATCGGGCTGTACCAATCCAAAGGCAAGCGCAATCGTGGCTAATGCAGCCTTGTGGCCCTCCCGATAGCCACGCGCAAACTGGTCGTCAAGGTTGCCCGCTTGCAATGCGGCCCTGCTTGCCTGCTCTGCTGCCAAGATCGCGTTTTTTATATCTGTTGGCCAAAATACTTCAAGCGCCACGGTTCACCCTCCGTTTCTACCCCGGCCAGCCGGGGAGACGTTCTATCTGTTCTTCGTCGTCAAGCACGTCAAGACCCAGCGCTTTTTGCCGCTCCGTCCACGCAGCGGCGTTTCGCCGTTGCTCGGCGCGCTGGCGTTCATCGGCGGCCAGATATTCGCTGGCCGTTGGTGGGTGCGGTTGCCAGAAGCAAAAAGCGTTTAGGAGCACGCGCTTTGTGTCCTGGATTGTCCATCTTTGCGTTTTTTTTGCCATTTTTCCTCATGCTGATATGTATGTAGGTGTGTATGTATGCTGGGGGGCGTGTTTTGCACACATAACACACACGGGTAAAGTGGGGGGAAGGTTATCCCCCGTTATCATGGCCCTCGTAATGCTTGAGCCACACCTGAAGGGGGCGCTTGTCGGCCAGATAGCGTTTTGAATTTTTGCCACTACCCTGCCGCTTGATAATGCCCACGCTTTCAAGCTGGCTTGTTATCTCGTCGTATTGAGCACGGCTAAATGGGTTCGGCGTCCACCGGCCATAAGTGAGATCGTCGCCACCGAACTTTGTCAGCACCTCGCCAGCAAAATAAGCGAACTCTGCCGGTGTAACTCTTTCAAATTCCAGGAAGCCCCATCCCAAAGAGCGCACTTTCCCCTCGCTGTTTTGCCGCTCCTCTGTAATCGTAATTGACCATGACCGGCCTTCCGACTGACCGTGTTCGGCTTCCCATTTCTCGCGCTCAAATTCAATCTGTTCAAGCCCCACCAATTCCTGACCCGTTGGCTCCCACATGCGAATCAATTCCTTGCCAAAGTGGTATGAGCCAAAAATACCGGCGACAACCACGGCGAAACAAAGCAGATACAGGCTTCCCCACCAAAACGACCAATAGGAATTCCCACCGGCCCATGTCCAGATCGCGAACCAGATAGGCAACACGATCATTGACACGGTAGAGCTTAGGCCCATGATTTTTAGCGAGGGCGTGACAAATTGATGCACTGGCCCAGCATCTTCGGTTGCCTGTACTGGTTGGCGCGCTCCAAACCCTCTGTACATCTTAGCTCTTTCCGTTCCCGCTTGCGGCAAGCGCCCGGCTCACAGTGCCAAGATCGCAACCCACCAGTTCGGCGATTTGCGCGCGCGCCATATCAGGTGCAATTTCCGCAAGCTCTTGGCAACGCGCCGTCTTGGTGCGCCCCGTCAATGCAATGATGCGGACTTTATCATTTGCATCATCTTGCACCGCAACAGCATGGCCGCCACTGGCGAACGAATATACAATTGCCAGCAACGGCAGAATCAGCGGCATGATGATTACCCGTGCATCTACCAGGCTGGATGCAGCCGGCTCTAGCCATGCCGCGCCAGGCGCAACTACCATCGCTTCGACGTTCAGCACAGCGTACAATAGCTGTGCAAAGAACGAACCGAACGCCGATAAAAGCAAACCGGCTACAAGCCACCGGTCGGGGTCTGCAACGCCGCGCAATTGCTCGGCGGCGTGAATCATGCCAATATCAATTGCAATTGCAGAAAGCGCCCCAAGTGCAAGACTACCATGTTCCAATGTTGCAAATCCATGCGTGGTATGGCGGAATGTTGCAATGGCGATCATCCAATAGAGGATGCGCCATAATGATAAATTGCGTTTGAGCCACGCTCTAGTTGCATTTACAAATTCAGTCATCATCCCTCCGTTTTTGCAATGCTCACAATTTGCCGCCCGATCCATTCCGCCACCTGGGGCACTACAGCGTTTCCTAGCACTCTAAGTCTGTCCACCCTGTTGGGAATCCCATCAGCCATTCGAATAGAATTGGCTGGGGCTTCTTGCCATATTCGAGAGCGGTTTTTATCACCTTCTGCGAATAGCGATTGAGTGTATTGATCGTGAAAGGCCACCCTCCTTTCGCCATGCTCGCCGTTGGGGTAGGCCAGGATAAAAAGTCTTTCACGCAGGTGGGGAGAACCAATGGCAAGAGCGGGAACAATTCCCCATTCCGCATCATACCCCAGCGTGGCCAGGTCTGCGAGTACAATGCTAATTCCCCTGACAAGCAAGCCTGCGACGTTCTCCACGAGCACGTATTGGGGTCGAATCTCGCCAACGATGCGGGCAAATTCTGCCCACAGCCCTGAGTATTGCCCCCGAAGCCCCGCCTTTTTTCCAGCGTGGCTAACGTCGATACAGGGAAAGCCTCCGCAAATAAGGTCAACTGGTTCAAGATTGTGTTTTCCACATTCTTTAACATCTTCATACCTTGTTACGCTAGGCCAATGCTTTGCTAATACTTTCTGGCAGAACGGATCAATCTCTACCTGCCATGCGCAACGCATACCGGCCCGTTCTAATCCCAGGTCAAGCCCACCAATCCCCGCAAACAGGCTACCGAAAATCATCGGTTGCCCACTTCCGCCTCAATAACGCGGCCACATCGGCCACACCGAATTGTGGCCGCGCAATCTCCTGCACTAACTGTCGGCACGCCATAGTACCGGCATGCCGGGCAATAGACCGTCATGTTTGCGTTTTCCGCCAGTGCCTTCTCAATAGCCGCAACCCGCTGGCGCAAATCGCGGATGTCGGCTTGCACCATTTTGCTAAATTCATCCATGCCTATCCCCTCCTTTTGACAAGCCCACGCTTACCAATATCCCCGACATAGCCAGCAGGGCCACTAACTCGGCCCAAAATTCGCCCCTGTCGATTGCATCCAGGAATGGCTCTATAATAACCAAGTAAACGGCGTGGCCTGCTATGGCTATTGCGGCGAGGGCGAATAGAGCTAGAATTGCCCAGGTGAAAATGGCGATTTTATTCATTTTCGTCTACCCATCTCCACCACCCAAATAGCCGGTGCAAAATCGCACCCCGGACGCGCCAAAACATCCTGCGCCACCGTGAGACAGGCAAATCCTCATCAGCGGCACAGATTTCATCGCCCGCACCAAAACACCACAGTTCAAATACCCAACGCGGTTTGGGAATTGTTTCCATCTTACCCTCCTGAGACAGCGGCCTCATCAAATGAGAGTTGGCCATTGCATTCCCGCGCCAACTCTCTGAACATAGCAGCGTAATAGTCCAGCCACAATCCAGCCTGTGGACAAAAATAGCTAGGCTCAAATTCTTCTGGATCGCCATTCCACTCGTGATATGCTTTCTCTAGTGCGTCTTTCTCCTCACAAGAGAAAATGTTATACGCCACAGGACTCATATCCTCACAAATTTGCCTCCAGATCAAGGAGCCTCCCTGTTCCATCAATTCAGCCAAAAATAGCAGTTCCTTTGCAGTGAGTTTTCCCTTTTTTAGCATTTTTCCTCCATCACATTGTGAATTTGCGACTCCAACACCGGCCCTGCCCTAAGCCAGCTTGACCATGCAATTTTCTGCACAGTGGCCGGTTCGTATCCATATCGCCTCTCAAATTCTACTCTGGCCTCTTGGCAAGCCTCCCTGAAATCGGACGATGTCAAACGGCTCGCCGATATAGAAAGCCGCAGATACAACCACCGGCTGTATCCGCGCCGTTTGTCCCAGCACCGGCCCGGCCACGCTTCAAGAGTCATAAGTGCTTATCGCCCCGCTTGCTACCAGCAACATGGCCTCGGCGCAGCGGGGGTACATCGCCTTTATGCTGGCAACCGTGGCCTCAATTGCGCCCAGGTTGGCGCGGTGCAATCGGTAAAATCGCCATTGCCAGAGCAATCTACTGAACACGCGCCACCTCCACCTTAACCCCCCGCCCCACAACACCCCATCTCTCGGCGGTCTTGGCGGAAATTTCTATCAGAATATTGTGTTCTGTCATCCATTCCCCGCCGGTCA
>QMVQ01000077.1 GCA_003661185.1 Candidatus Alkanophagales archaeon
TCTTAATTATTATCTGCTGGGCTGTTGCAGAACCTATAAGCCTCTTATATTTGCGATATTCTTTGTCGGTATTCCAGTCAAACTCGCCGCTGAAGAATGATTGCCTGCGTTTATAGTTTATCTCGTTGAACATTCGAGAGCAGTTATCTGCCCACTCGTGAAGTATCACCTCTTCCTCTTTACCCGGGTTCAGGTTGAAGGTGTTTGTCCGTCCCACCACTACCAATCATATGTGTAGGTATGGAGAGATGAGTTGAGTCTCATCACCACCACCCTCCATACCCCTCGCATTCATCCCCGCCCCGCGAGGCTTTCTGCGAGGTAGAATGGTAATGGAGTATTAATGCGTTAATGGATCTTCTAAATTGCAAGAGCGTAAGGTTTAAATGAGAAGTCTGCGAAAAACGGAGCGAAGGGGTGCTTTTCGGAAATGACTTTGAAGGAGGAATTGGAGAACATACTTGCGGAAATAAAGAATATAGGAGGCATAGAGGCGTCAGCAATAGTTTCAAGGGACGGGCTGCTGATTGTAAGCGATATGGGGAGCGATGTGCACGCCGAGACGTTTGCAGCGATGAGTGCAGCGATGCTCGGCGCTGCGGAGACGGCGGTCGCCGAGCTTAAGAAAGGTTTGACCGAGCGTGTTATTGTGGAATCACAACACGGTCGAATCATAGCAACAGGCGCGGGTCCTAGGGCGTTGCTTGTCGTGATGGCGGCGCCGGACGCCGGCTTGGGGCTAATCCTCGTGGGCATGCGGAAAGCCGCAGAGAAAATAATGGAGCTGCTGAAATAAGCGTAATGTTGTCTCTTGCATTTAGATGAAATGATTTGGCGCAAAGCCGACTTGGGACAGAGGCTTTTGAAAGTGCTCAGGAATGTGCCGAGCGGCACGAGCGTTCTGCTCGTGGGCGGCGGGCTGAAGAAGCTCGCTGTGGACTACATAGAGGAGGCGCTTAAGGAGGGGGAATACGTCGTGTATGTAACTGATTTCCCGTGCACTCTTGAAATAGAAAGCAGCAGATGTGGCATCGTCCAGCTTTACGACGTGCTGCCGGCAGGCGGTGAGAAGCTCTTGCGGACGCAACTCATGCAGCCGAGGCTTAAGACCACGAGCATTGTGAACCTCACGAAAGTATCCGTCTTCATCAGGGACTATTTCAAGGAGATGATGGATGATATGCTTGTAGAGATGCGGAAGGGGAAAATAAATCTGGTTGTGGACAACCTCATAAGTATGCTTACCTTCGACACACATTTTTCAGATAGTTTCCTGCGTTTTTTGCGTCTGCATATTGATGTGATAAAATCGTTTGATGCCGTGGGCTTGTATTTCCTCGAGCAGGAGGTCCCGGTGATGAAGAAGCTTGAGGCGTTGTTTGAGGATGGGATGATAATATGGCAGGATGCAAGGGGGAAGCTAAAGATCAGGAGCTGAGTTGGTGCTTATGATGCTTAAGACAGGCATACCGAAGCTTGACGAGCTGTTGGGGGGTGGCGTGCCTGCGGGAAAGTCGCTGCTCTTCTTCACGCAGCCGGGCATCGAGGGCGATGTCTTCGGGATGCAGACATTATATAATGCGCTGACCGGAGGATTGCGGGCGGCTTACGTGCTCACGATGTCGCCACCTTACGAGTTTTTTGAGAGCATGCGGGAACTTGGCTGGGAAGTTTCAGACACAGAACACCACCTTTTGGTCATAGATGGCTATTCAAAGCTCATCGGCATGGACTCGAAGGCGAAATACGTCGTGGATGATCCTTATAACATAGAAAACTTTGACGCCGCGGTCCGCAGCGTCCTCGAAGAAAGCGATGCCCTGTTCTTCAGCTCGCTCAGCGACCTGATGGACATGTGTGGTGAGGTGAAAACCTTGGAAAGCGTGCGGGCGTGGCTCAAGCTCGCCGCCGAAAAGGGCGTGCCCGTAGTTGCGAACTTCACGGCCTGGCCCTACGATGCTGAGACCTTAGAGGGCATCAAAGAAGCATTTAACGCCGTTGTGAAGATCGCGGGCATTGCAGAAAGAATAATCATAGGGCAGTATTACAGCGTGACGAAGGCAGACTGGGTGGAGGCTGAGGAGAAGGCGTTGCTCTTTAAGGTTGTCCGCCCCGGCGGCGTCCGCGCCTACATCCCGAAAATCCTCGTCACCGGTCCTTATAACGCCGGAAAATCGACCTTCGTGGGTGCTCTCTCAAAAAGAGCGGTGTCCGTTGATAGATTCGGCACGACAGTCGCTCTCGATCACGGCTACGTCGATTACAAAGGCGTTGTCGCCGAGGTCTTTGGGACGCCGGGGCAGGAGCGCTTTGATCCGTTGCTAAAGTGGTTAGGCGGTGAGTCCATGGGCGTCTTTCTCGTCGTAGACTCTACAGACGCCGAAAGCTTCCCACGGGCGAGGAAGATGCTTGAGATGACGAGAGCCTCGGGGCTTCCGTGCGTCGTCGTTGCGAACAAGCAGGATCTGCCGGGGGCGCTGTCACCGGAAGAAATAAGGAAGCAGATGCGGCTTGAAGAGGACGTGCCGGTAATTCCGGCAGTCGCTACCGAGCGCAAGGGCGTCTTCGAGGCTTTTGAGACGCTTGTTGAGAGAATTATGGGCATTTAGCTCTCGATTGGCGGGGCAGATGTTAAGTTCAATTTTCTACTTGCTCAGCGTGGGCTTTTTAACGGGGTTAAGCGGCGCCATGCTCCCCGGTCCGCTGTTTGTATTCGTAGTTTCGGATGCTATGCGGCGGGGCGTCCTTTCCGGCGTCCTTGCGATGTTAGGACATGCTGCCGTCGAGGTTCCTACGATTTTACTGCTCATCTTCGGCTTGAGCGTTGCCGGCGTCAGCTCTGCGTTCTACGTGGTGGGAGGCGTCGCCATGACGCTATTCGCGTTAAAAATGGGCTACGACGCTCTGCGCCGACGCTCGGAGCAACGACCTCGGAATATCCGCAGGAGGCACGGCGGCGCCCTGCTCGGCGGCATTGCGTTCACCGCCTTCAATCCGGGTTTCTTCGTGTGGTGGGCGACCGTCGGCTGTGCGTTGCTTGCTTTCGGAGCGGAGACGCTCGGCGGCTTCGGGATGGCGCTCGTCGTCTTAGGGCATTATTTCTCCGATTTCGGCTGGTATTCCTTCGTCGCTCTTTCCGCATCTCAGGGCTTCGTAGTGCGGCACGCCCCGAAATTGCAACTTGTCCTCTCGACGTTTCTCTTCGTGCTTGGTGTTTACTTCTTATGCTACGGCGTCAGGCTCAGCTGCGGCGCGCCTTAAGTTCGTTCAGCAAGCTTAAGCTCCTTATCCATTCACCTCTCGGCTCTCGGCTCGTGCCCACGACAAGACGAAGCTCATCGCCGCATTTCTCAAGCACACCTCGTGCCTCTACGATTTCGTCCTCAAAGGCTTGCCCGACGTAAGTGTGCGTGAAGCACAGAATTTTGTCCACGAGCTCGTGCTCCACCTCGTAGATTGCGGGGCTGTCGAAGGCGAATTCCGCATTGCGAACCTTCGCAGTTATCTTCTCGTAGCGCAGCGGCTCGCCACGCTCGACATCCTCCCGCTTGAGTCTTCGCAGCTCCTCCCAATCCCGCACGAACAAGACGTCGAAATACGTCCGCAGCTCCTCGCTCCTGCCGCCGCCACTCAGGCGACGCCGCAGCAGTCCTCTGTTGTGCTTTCTAAGCTCGTGCGCTAGGAACTCCTCGTAACCGAGCTCCGCTTGCCGCTTCTCATAAACACGACGCCACGTCGCATTGTCAAGCCTGAGTTCATCCCGCTCGCAAATTGCAGTTCGCACTTTCTCAAAGCTCCGCCGTCCGTAAACCACAAAGTCCGCATCCGAATCGTTTTTCTGCAAGCCGCAGAGGAATGAGCCGGTTATGCCTATTTTTGAAGCAGGCACGCCAACATCCTGCCTCAAAAAGTCATAAATTTCCCCAATGCCCTCGTCGGCGGCAGCAACCTCCTTGACACGCACGCTTGGCAGTAGGAACTCCGAAATTTCGGAACGTGGCACACCTTTCAAATATTCGGGCTTTCGCGCCTTCAAAAGGCTACGAGCTTCCTCGAAACTCAACTTTTTGAAATGCCTGCCGTCTTTCGAAACCCTCTCGCCACGCTCATCAGGCACGTATCTCAAAAGACTTTCGACTCTTTCGTCGTCGGGAAACTCGTAGCACACTACAGAAAAAATCCAAGCTCCCCTCGTTATTATAAAATCTCGTATTCTTAACCTTGTAGGCTTCTGCGTCTTTTTACCCACGTCACATCACATTTTTCTTTAACAGAGTCCGTTGCATCATTTGGTTCGTGCAGAATGGTCAAACACCTGTCAAGCAGCAAGCAGGAGAAAACTGGAAATACTGCCAAATCAGACACAGGCATTAGGTAAAAAATAAAAGAGGTTATTCTATTTTGATTTCCTTGCCTTTTGGTCTCTTCTCCTTGAGTTTGAACGTAATTTCGAGGACACCGTTCCTGTAGGTTGCTTTTGCTGAGTCCGGATCGATGAGAGCGTCGAGCTTGCACTCCTTGTAGTATTTTCGAGAGTTCTCGCCCCGGATGATGACGGTGTCTTCGGTGGCGTTAACACTAATCTTGTCCTTCTCGATGCCGGGCATGTCTGCCGTGATTCTAAGGACGTTCTTGTCCTCGTCAACCATCACTGATGTATAGGGCTCTCGGACACCCTCTTCGATGAGTCCGGGCTTTCCTGGACGCACGTTTCCGAAATGCTGGATTCTTGGAATGCCATCTGGTCCTATTTCCATGGAAAAACCATAAATTAGCGGTTCTTTGAACTCCCCGGGCTCGGTTTCTCTGAACGTGCGGAACATCCGCTCTATCATCCTGTCAACGTCCTCAAAAAGTTCATCAAAAATATCCCAAGGTCTCCGCCGTCTCATATTCCCCACCTCTTGTCAAATTCGTAGTTGTAACTTAAAAAATTTTCGTCAATATCGGTAGATCGCCGAAGGGGTGTGAAACAGAAGCTTTGCCGCATTATATCCCATAAAATCCATCTATCGGAATTAACCAGCCATGCCTATCACGCCTTTGCTTATGAACTCGATGGCAATTGCCGCAACGATAATGCCCATGATGCGGCTGAGGACTTCAGAGCCTTCTCTTCCGAGTATTTTATAGATTTGGGCGGAGAAGTCGAGGATGACTTTTGTTGCCACGATTGCGCTCATTATTGCGAAGAGCACGATGAAAAAGCCCCAGGACTGAATAATCATGACCGTCGTTATCGCCCCAGGACCGGCGAGGAGGGGTGTGCCCAGCGGAACTGCGCCGACGTCAGTCTCCCGCACATACTGCTTCTCGCCACGTAACAGGTCGAGAGCGGTGAAAAGCAGGAGAATGCCGCCGGCAATCATAAAGCTTTCGATGCTGATGCCTAGCGCTTCGAGAATCAGCCTTCCCAGAAACGCAAAGACGAGCAGCAGCACTGCCGCCACGAGTATAGCCTCGTTAAATTCCTTTTTGCGCTCAGACTCGCTCATATCTTTTGTAATCGCCAAGAACACCGGGACGTTCCCCGGCGGGTCCATGATTACAAAAAGCATTATGAACGATTTTACGAGAACCTCTACGGTCTCATGCAAGGCTGCACACCTTTTTAGTTTTGTTTTTCTGCACCACGAAATTTTTGTATTCGGCAGAACTTTTAAATCCTCCGTGAGCGTCAGTGTAATTGTCTTGAGGGGGCGTGGGAATGGGAAGCATGAGCGTTCACAGCGAGGCTGAGGCAGAAAGGGAACTGAGACACGAGCCGAAGAAGGAAACGAGGAGGAAGCTGACGGTCATTCCGGAACGCTGTTCGGGCTGTCGGCTTTGCGAGCTTGCGTGTGCGATTGCGAAGTTCGGGGTGAACAATCCAAAAAAGGCTGCAATCCGAGTCATTTCGATATACCCGCACCCAGTGATCAGGATGCCTGTGTTCTGCCGGCAGTGTAAGGAACCGAAGTGTATGGAAAATTGCCCGAACGGTGCAATGTCCATCAAAGATGGTATCGTCGTCATCGACAGTGAAAATTGCATCTCTTGCCACAACTGCGTGATTTCGTGCCCGTTCGGCGCGATTTTCGTGCATCCTGACGTGAAGACGCCGTTCAAGTGCGACCTCTGCGGCGGCGCTCCGAAGTGCGTAGAGGCGTGCCCCACGAAAGCGCTCTTGTTCCTGCCTGAGCACCTCTTAGGGCAGGCGCACCGCCTCATGAGCGTTCTCAAATATTCGCACATGCGTGAAATGGAATACGTGGAGAAGGGTGTGAAGAAGAAACTCAGATACGCGGATATAGGTAAGGAGTTTTTTGAATAGGTCAGTCAGCCTCTCCCGTCTGAAGACGAAGCTTCCCCGCCATGGCGACGGCACCTCTCATCGGACTGGAATGCCGGAGCGCATAGGCGCAGCACTCCGCCCCCTCGCCCGTTCCCCGCCTTACGGCGAGGCTTCATACAAAGGTTCGCCGACAGCCCCGAGGACGACGTTCGCAAGGCGGGGGCTGATGGGCGTGATGGACGTGATGGGAGGAGCTTCCGTTCCGCCCGCCGTTCCTCCGAATGCCTTGTCCTAAGGATGACGGAGATGGAAGGCTTCCGATACGAATGTCACCAAATGTTATCGGAAGCCAAAACGCGGTTGCTCACTACTTCCTTTAAAGTGTCATCGGACTAGTGAACTACCCTAAGCTTGAGCTTGGGGCTTCCTCCGGCTGGAGCTTGTACACATCTTTTTAAAGCCGCCAAGCCGAATTTCGGACAACGGCTGAGCGCATCTGAAGTCCAGCCGTAAGGCGGGATTTAGGCGAAGTGCCGAAGCCAGATACGCTCTGTTAGGTGAAGTTTTTATCACTTGTAAATGCTCTTTCTGTGTCCAATTCTTAATATCACTATGTTATCATCATCAATATCAAATATGATTCTATAATCACCTATTCTGAATCTGTAGGTTCCTATTTTGGGGTGTATCAATTTTCTGGCATATCTAAAAGGTTCTTTAGCAAATTCCTTTAGTTTCATAGCAATTCTATATTGGGTCTCTTTATCAAGATTTTTCCAGTCCTTCAGTGCTCTTTGGGTGAATATTACCCTATACATCAGAGATTTCCTCAAGA
>QMVQ01000078.1 GCA_003661185.1 Candidatus Alkanophagales archaeon
AGCTAAAGATAAAAACGATGTTTTTGCCCAACCCGTCCTTAAATTTAAGTCTAACACGGTCCAAAGTATAACGGTAAAAGGGTCTCAAGGGTGAAATTGTGGATATAAGTGGTTAAAGATAATTTCTCAGGTAGCCGCAGTAAAAGCGAGAATGAATTGCTTGAGAGCAAATACGGCTGCAAGCTCAGCAAATTTGAAAAAAGAGTAGAAGCAGCAAAAGAGGAAAACTTTGAGGAGTGAGACGGTTATATAGAGTGAGAAGCGTATGTGGAAGTTTGTGGGACTTAGAATCAAGACTAAGAGAGGTCAGCAATGCTAATAACGTTACGATTGTTTAAAGATAACAGAATTGTTGAATCTTATGAAGTAATTGTATTATCAAATGTGAAGATGCTGAAGAAGAATCCCGCAGCGGCTAATGATGTGGAGCGGTTTAAAAAGAGAGTTGAAGGGCTGAGCGTCAAAGAAATTTAGCAAGAACTTTTTTCTTCCTCCTCATTTCGGCGCATTCATTGCATCGAGCATCACCGCCACGAACACCGAAAACATTATTCTTCTATCGCAGTGACCCTTGCTTTACCGTCATTTATTTTCGCGCTCCACACGACGACGGTTCAAGCCTCCTACGTAAACGTCGTTGGACATCTTCGAGCCTTTAAAGCCGGTGCGGTTTGGTGCTCTTTACCTGAGCGTGTTTCTGCTGATTGATGCGTTGGCGGGCGTTGCGTTCGCAGTGCCGAGCGTTGTCGTCCTGACGGCGAAACACCCGACGACAGCCGCGCTCCTGTTGCTCTTGGGTGTTAATGGGAGTCCTCGTCGGGCATGCTGTCGTTTACTCATTTTCCCTCTTCGGGCTGCGAATTTCTTACGACCCCTCAAAGTGACAGTTTTTGAAGAACATCGTCAAGATTTTAGGCTTAACGCTGTCATGAAGTGCGTTTTGCGCTCTAAGTACCTTCAAAATTACTTGACGCGATACAGCGAGGAGTTCACAAGAATTTTCGCCAAGTACTCCGTCGTTTTCCCGTTTTCCACCGCTTTGATATTTGAGGTTGAAGAAACGTGCTTCTGCTCGTTGGTTATTTGCGGCATTTTTGTTGCTGTAGTATTTTGCGACGAGCAGGGTTTAGCGAGGCGTTTTGGAACCGGAATTCGTTTTTGGGCGTGGCGACGTGTGGCGTGAAGGAATTACGAGATGCAGGCTCGTCAAAGCTCCTGGCGATGGGTTTTAGCGATGACGCTGAAGGACTTGAAAATAATTTTCAGGCGGATTTCGATGGTTGTCGGGTTTTTAATCCCGATTTACTTCATCCTGCCGCAGGTTTTCGTTTCGTTGCGTTGCGGAGCGACGGGAAATCGAGCTTTTGAAGGCTATGCCGATAACAAAGGGACAACTCGCCACGAACAAGGCGCTTTCGGCATCCTTTGCGTCCGTAATCCCTGCGGCGGCGTGGCAGCGTCTTCGAGCGTTCTTCGTTGCTTCTACTTCCGCTTGCGGTTCTTTTGCCGCTTGACGTCTCGTTGCTGACTATGCTGTTTTTGTTCAGTTATGAAGACGATGAGCTTGGCGTCCCAGAAAGAAGCATTTTACAATCTATCACTCTCTTTGCGATTAATTAATGGCAGCTGCTGGTCGTCGTCGTGCTACCCGCTGGGCTCTTGTTCCGTCTCCGGTGGTGAATGCATTAAGCTACGGCTTAGCAGCGCTTTGGCTGGGCTTGATTGTTAAAAGATTCAACCTTGAAAACCGCTTAGACCGAACCCCTTCGCTTATATCAAGTATAACGGGGAAAATAAATGCGTGGCTGCAACGGAGCTGGTCAAGGCGGAGGCGTTCACGAGCAAGAAGTATGGATGCGAGCCAGAGCACAGGAGCATTCCAGGGTTGATAGAGCGTGGTGTCGTGGTCATCGACAAGCCAAGGGGACCAACGTCACATCAAGTAACACTATGGGTCAAGGAGATTCTGGGGGCGAGGAAGGCGGCGCACGTCGGCACGCTTGACCCAAAGGTTACAGGCGTCCTTCCAATACTCCTCGGAAAGGCAACGAAGCTCTCGGGTCTGCTGGCGAGCGAGAAAGAGTATGTCTGCCTGATGCGTCTTCACAAGGAAGTCAAGCCGTCCGTGCTAAAGCGGGTGTGTAAGGAGTTCGTCGGCAGCATTTACCAGCGTCCGCCATTGAAGTCGGCAGTGAAACGTCGCATCCGCATCAGGAAAATCTACTCGCTGGACGTTCTGGAGGTTGAGGGCAAAGAAGTTTTGTTCAGGGTGCGGTGCGAAGCCGGCACCTACATTAGGATGCTCTGCCATCACATCGGGCTGGCGCTCGGCGTCGGCGCTCACATGTTTCAGCTCCGCCGCACTAAAGCGGGCGTTTTCTCAGAGAAAGACTCCATCACACTTCACGACCTAAAAGACGCTTACGTTTTTTACGAAGATGGCGACGAGAGTTTTTTACGCCGTATTCTGATACCGATGGAGCAGGCGGTGCGCGAGCTTCCGTATGTGGTAGTGAAGGATACCGCCGTCGATGCGATTTGCCACGGTGCAGACCTTGCAGCGCCTGGCATCGTGCAGCTCGACCGTCGTATTAACGCCGGCGACGCAGTCGTGGTCTTTACGCTGAAAAGGGAGGCTGTTGCTGTCGGCGAGGCGAAGCTCGACGCCGTAGAAATGCTGAGGGCCGAAAAGGGAATCTGTGTCGAAACGAAAAAGGTTTTGATGGAGCCCGGCACTTACCCACGTTGTTGGGGCGGCAAAAGTAGCGGCGAGGGCGTCTCTGATGCTTAAGTCAGAACTTCCTCAAGCCTCCCCTGCTCTGCCGCTTCCTTTATCTCAAGGGCAATCCGCCGCCCCATGAACATGTTTTCGCCATGTCGGAGGTATGCGTAGGGCGATGTGCCGATGCCAACGTTCGTGCCGGCGACGATGCGGGCTGATATTTCGAAAGTGTAAATTTCAAGGTTTTCGGTAATCACGGTTTCGAGACAGAAAGCGCCGATGATGCCAGGCATCGCTATTTTCTCAGACGCCTCGACCACGGCGTCGCCCATCCTCAGGATTTCTGCAAGCAAAGACTCTCTAAGCATCAGTGGAATGTTCCCGACGACGGTGTAAGTCGGACTTAAGTCAAGTTGTAGCTGCTCCGACGCAGGAATCTTCCAGAGAGCGTCCACATTTGCCTCGTAGCGTCGGTCTATTGCAAGAAGTTCTGTTTCTTCGTGCAACAATGAGCGGAAATACGAAGGATAGACGTTCACACCGACAACATATTCCTGAATATGCACATCCCTTAAGTCCTCCTCACGCAAAACCCCCGTTTTTAAAAAACTTTCAGCTTTTTTCCAGAAGTCTTCAGGTGAGCTTGTAAGGAAGTAGCCACGCCCGCCGCGGGCGCCCGGAAACTTAACAATAACAAGACAGTCTATTTCGTCAGGGCTTTTAAAGACTTTAGGAAGGCGGAGCCCTGCCCTCCTCAGCCAGCGCTCCTGAAGCTCCCGATTCGTCTCCCAGACGAGCAGTTGCTTGTTCCCAAACATCGGGACTCTTAGCTTCAAAAGTTTCTCTGTCGGGATGTAAGCGTTAAAGGAGCCATGTGGCACGAGTATCGTATTTAATTCGAGCAGGCGCTCTTGAATTTCATCATTGGCAAGCTCCTCAAAGCTTTCCACGCTGATCATAACGTCAGCAACTCTGAAACGCTCATACACAAGCTCGTCGCCGTGTTTGCAAACGACGACTGTGCGGAAGCTCTCGTCCTTTGCCCCCTTTAAAATATTCAAAGCGGAGTGCGAGCCAAGCGTCCCAATGCTCAGCTTTGAGACGTCGTAACCTTCCAGCATGAAATCACCGGCTGGCTGAGAATTGGTTGTCTCAAAATATATATGCTCGGATGAGGAACGTAAAGCGATGAGGTTCGAGTTGGTGCCGCCGTCCTCGACGGCGTGGGTCGTCACGCTCTCAATAGTTGTTGTGTGCTTAGCGCTGCTACTTCTCTTCGCTTACATCGCTTACAGCATGCGGAACGTCACCGTCGAGGTCGAAAACGACGGTCTCAGGATAAAAGGCAGTCTTTACGGACGCTTCATCCCAAAAGAGCAAATAATCAAAAACGGCATCCGCACGCTCGACCTGAGCGTCGAACGCGAGTTTAAGCCTAGGATCAGGACGAACGGCATAGGGCTCCCCGGCTACAAAGAGGGCTGGTTCAAACTTAGAAACGGCAAAAAAGCCCTGCTCTTCGTGACGAGCAACACCGTCGTTTACGTCCCGACAAACAACTTTGCGGTCATGCTAAGTGTTAAAAACCCTGAGATATTCGTTGAGACATTAAAAACGCTTTAAACTAATTGATACAGTTTCCTCTCTACGATGTGAGCATTTGCCGTCTGCCACTAACCGCTTATCGGAGCATAGTGCCGACGCCGGCGTCTGTAAAGAGTTCGAGCAGGAGAGAATGAGGCTTCCGCCCATCGATGATGTGGCAGACGACGCCAACGGACGCCGCTTTTACGCAAGCTTCAAGCTTTGGGAGCATGCCACTCTCCACGACACCGCCCTTAATGAGTCGCCGAGCTTCGTCTCTTGAAATCTCGGAAATCAATGTTGAAAGGTCTCTAGGGTCTCTAAGGAGTCCGGGGACGTCCGTAAGTATTATCAGCTTTTTCGCTTTTAGGGCGGCTGCGATTTCGCCGGCGGTGGTATCCGCATTCACATTCAAGCTGTTACCCTGCTCATCTACGGCAATTGGCGAGACCACGGGGATATAGCCGTGCGTTACGACCATCTTGATGACCTCGGGGTTGATCGCCTTAATTTCGCCGACCCAGCCGAGGTCCACCTCCTCTTCAACGTCGCCCCGCCGCACTCTGCGCAGCTTTTCGGCGATGATAAGCCTGCCGTCGTTGCCCGAGAGCCCGATGCCCTTCCCCCCGTGCTTACTGATGAGCGAGACGATGCGCTCGTTCACGCTCCCCACGAGCACCATCCTGACGATTTCCATAGTCTCGTCATCCGTAACCCTGAGACCGGCGACGAACTTCGGCTGCTTGCCGAGGCGTTCCATGAGCCTCGTTATCTCAGGACCGCCGCCGTGCACCACCACCGGATTTATGCCAACGAACCGCAGGAGAACGACGTCCTTAATGACGTCCTCCATCGTTGCCTCGTCGACTAGGGCGTGCCCACCGAGCTTAATCACCATCGTCGAGCCGTAAAACTCCCGAATGTAAGGCAACGCCTCTATCAGAATTTTCTCCCTGCTCATGGTTGCCGCCATAAATAAATGGGAGAACGAATTAATAAGATGTCCATCAAACTAAGCTGGGGTGGGGCATTTGCCCGACGAGATCAGCATCCCGATGCCGGAAGGCGTGGAAGTGGAAATTAAAGAGGGAAATGTAAGAGTTTCAGGACCGAAAGGCGTGGTCGAGCGGCGGCTGTGGCACCCGAACGTGAAAATAGAGCGGGAGGGGCAGAGCGTTTTCGTGCGTTGGGAGGCGCCGCGGAGAAAAGTGAGAGCGGTCGCGGGCACATTCGCAGCGCACATCAAAAACATGATAACCGGCGTGACCGAGGGTTTCACATATAAATTAAGGGTGGTGTATTCGCACTTCCCGATACAGGTGAAGGTCGTGGGCAATAAAGTGGAAATTTCAAACTTCCTCGGCGAGAAGCGCCCGAGAGTTGCGGAAATCGTCGGGGACGTGAAGGTTGAAGTTAAGGGCAGGGACATCATCGTAACAGGCATAAACAAGGAAGCGGTGGGACAGACTGCTGCTAACATCGAGCAAGCGACAAAGATAAAAAGAAGGGACCCCCGCGTTTTCCAAGACGGAATCTACCTCGTCGAAAAAGCCGTCGGCAGCGCTTAGCTCGTCTTATTTGTGCGGAGCGGCATAGCTTTCTGCGTCGCTCGTTGTTTTCGCTTTAAGCCTTAGGGATTCACTGTTGCTGCCTCTGTCGGCGTGGGCGACGGTGATGCCGTTTTCGGTGGCGGTGTTGTTGCTGGTGATGAAGGCATCATTCCGACCGGGATATAGCCCCACATCCCAAAGACCTCTTGCCCCTCAGGTCCGAGCACGAACTCTATAAACTCGCTTTCCAACGGGTCCGGCTCACCTTTTGTTATTAGGTAAAGCTTCCTTGAGATTGGATACTCACCGCTCATCACGTTTTCGTGTGAGGGCTCGACGCCGTTCACTTTTATGGCCTTTATGGAGGCGTCGACATAGCCGATGGAGAGGTAGCCGATGGCGTGCCTGTCCGTCGAGACTGTGGCTCGGACGTCGCCGTTCGAGGGCTTAGTGAGCGCCCTCGCCGACATCTCAACGCCAAAGGGCTTGAGCACGTGCTCCTCGAACGTCGCCCTCGTGCCCGAGCCGTATTCCCTCGTGACGACGTGAATTTCAGCGTCCTCCCAGCCCAACTCCCTCCAGTTTTTAATTTCACCGCTGAAAATCCTCGCAATCTGCTCAAGCGTCAAATTTTCAATAGGGTTGTTCGGATGGGCGATGATTGCGATGCCATCCGCTGCCACGGGTATGAGGTTTAAGTCCGGATAAAGCTCAAGCTCCTCGGACTTCACGTCCCGAGACGCCATCCCTATGTCTATGTTTCCGGCGCCGACCGCCTTGATGCCGTGCCCGGAGCCGCCGCCCGCCACCGTTATCCTGACGGCGGGATGCTGCTCCATGAAGAGGCGGGCGCACTCTTCAATCACAGGCAGAAGCGTCGTAGAGCCTGCGATTGTCAGCCTCTGATGCTCCACGCAGCCGCAGACCGACACTAAGAGTAAAAACAACGCTAAGATTTTCTTCGACATGGTTTCACCTGCGTTTCTGTTTGGCTGCTGTTACTTAAGTCTTCATGCAAATCAAACCTGATAAGCTACGACAGGTGTGGAAGAAAATTTCGAACGTGGAGAGGACAAGAGCAAAAAGTTAGAGCTCGTGGATGCCGAAGCAATATACACAGCGATTCCTGAGGACGTTCTGGAGGGTTTAGAAAGTTATCCCGAGGGAACGTCACGCAACGCCAACCTGCTGAGTCTTCAAATATGAGGATTGCGGTTCTGGCATTGTA
>QMVQ01000079.1 GCA_003661185.1 Candidatus Alkanophagales archaeon
ACGTTCTTATGTGTGGGCGTAGCAAGGAACCTGCGCGACGTCGGCTATTTCCGCCCAATAAAAGAGAACATTGTATATGTGGACGGGCGGTTTGTGGAGGAGGATGCCCGCCTCATGAAGAGCGTTTTAAGCTACGAGCTTCCGGAGGACGTGCTCAGCCCACTTGACTACTTTTCGGGCGAGTTTGACAAGGAAAAGATTTTGCGCTGCTTCGCCGAGGCGGGGCAGGGGAAGGACATCATGCTCATCGAGGCGCCGAAAGATTTTTTCACCGGCTTCTCGGCTGGGATTTCGGCTGTTGAGCTTGCATGCGAGCTGGACGCCGAAGTTATACTGCTCGCACGAGACGAGCTGCAAGACATTGACAGGCTCCTCTCCTACAAGTTCTTCATTGAAAAGGGCGGGGCGAAGTTCCGAGGTGTCATTTTGAACATGGTAAGAAGAGAGGACATTCTAAGACTCTTAGAAGGCGTAGGGGTCAAGGTTTTAGGCAGAATTCCTTACGAAAGCCGCTTGATCATGCTGAGGGTCTCAGAAATCGCAGAGCATCTCGACGCAAAGGTGGTGGCGGGAGAGGCGGGCATGAGTAACGTGGTGGAGAACGTCTTGGTCGGGGCGATGTCGCCAGAGAATGCAATCAAGTATTTCGGAAGGGCGCCGAGAAAGGCAGTGATCACCGGCGGGGACCGCCCCGACATTCAATTATGTGCACTTTCAACGCCGTGTTCTTGCCTCATTCTCACTGGCGGACGCTACCCGACGCCGCACGTCATTTCCACGGCGGAGGAACATAGCGTGCCGTTACTCTTGACGGAGCTTGACACGTTTTCAGCTGCGGAACGCATTGAAAACATGATCGCGCGGATACGTCCTGAGGACGTTGAGAAGATAAAGCTTGCAGAGAAGCTGATAAAAGAAAACGTGAAGTTAGAGGAGACATTTCTTTAAGGCGGCGTGCTGCGAATGAGGTGGGAGCATGTGCGATGAGCGGGGTTTTACCTTGTGGTTCACGGGACTTCCGTGTTCGGGGAAGACGACGCTCGCTGACGCCGTCGCCGAAGAGCTGCGCAAGCGTGGTTTAAAGGTGGAGCGGTTGGACGGCGACGTCGTGCGGCGGACACTGAGCCGCGACCTTGGCTTTTCGAGAGAGGACAGGGAAGAGAACATAAGAAGGGTGGCGTTCGTGGCGAAGCTGCTGACGAGGAACGGCGTCGTCGTTCTCACGTCGTTCGTTTCGCCATACAGGAAAGTGCGGGAGGAGGCTCGTAAGGAAATTGGCGATTTCGTTGAAGTTTACGTGAAATGCCCGCTGGAGGTCTGCATGCAGCGGGACGTTAAAGGCATGTATAAGAAGGCGCTCGCCGGCGAGATTAAAGACTTCACAGGCGTCTCCGACCCCTATGAGGAGCCTTTGAACCCGGAAATAATCGTGGAAACGAACAAAGAGAGCGTGGAGGCGTGCGTGAGCAAAATCCTGAAGGAATTGGAAGGGATAGGGTATTTACCGTCTGAGAGGTGTTAACAGTAGAGCGAGTTCGTGCGTTATGATAAGTGCCTCGCCCACTGAAGCAGCGCTAGGTTAAATTCGCCTCGTGAGCACCGCCTTACGCACAATCGGGTCAATTATACGGTAAAGTCCTTCTTCTTCGTCAAGAAGCATTGTTGCTTTCAACGAGCGGAGAGCGGCAGCGAGCCTTGCGCTGTTCACCACGCCAACTCTCGCCTCCACAGCTCTTTTCAAATCGCCCCACCTCGCTCCGTAAGCGGCGGCTCTCAGGACCGCGATATAAAGCTCCTTGTTCCTGCTTGCCAGAAAATTTCTTAGCTCAGAGACTACTATTTTCTCAGCATCCTTCACGGCTTCCTCTAAGGCGGCAGCGTGTGGGAGTTTTTCCACGCCAGCCTTGCTCCCATAGAGCGTGAGCCAGCCTGGAATCCCGTCAAGCCTTTCTAAGACCTCTTCTATTCCCGTCTCCCCCATAGTCATTCCCAGCTCCAAAAAGCCGCATCGCAAAAATTCGGTGGCGGTCTTGGTATCGAAGGGTTGCAAGATGATTTTAGCTGGGGGTCTACCGTAGAGTGGAGATTCTGCTCCGGGTTCGAGGAGGGTGCGCATGAGTCCGAATTGTGAGCCTGTGAAGAGGAAAAGGAGGTTGCGATGTGTTGCGAAGAGCCTACCTAAGAGCTCAAGAAGCGGTCTGGAAACGCTTGAAAGCTCCTGAACTTCGTCCAATGCCACCACAATTCGCTCTTTCGTGCTTCCGAGCGCAGAGAAAATCTCAAATGCAGTCCGCACAGGTCTTTTTGCCCTCGGGACGGTCAGGGAGAGCCCACCGATGCCAATTCGGACACCCTCCACCAAGGAGAGAAAATCCTTTGCCTTGTCGAGAAGCGTTTTTGACCGGTTAATGGCATCAGCAATAGCGGAGATAAAACCGTCTATGCTCCTCACGCCAAGAAGATTCACATACATAAATCGGAAACTTTGTTTTGAGAGCTCAGTGCCAGCGGTCTTTATAATGCTGCTTTTCCCCGTCATTCTCGCTCCGAGCACCGCGACCCACCTTCCAGCCTCCAGCAACCTTAAAATCTCGGAAAGCTCGGCGTTTCGCCCGAAAAGCTCCTCTCGCTGCTCTTTGGGTCTGAGGTCGAAGAGCATGATTACCCCCCATAAGTAATTACGGGGCATAATTAATATTGATTTTGGAGAGCAACCGGCAGGCTTGGCAGATGTTGCCGGCGCACGGCTCGCCGCAGCGTTCGCAGCTCTTCGGCTCGAAGTGCCGCCGCTCGTCTTGAACCAGCCTTTCAAAGCCCCGCAGTATGGAATATCTCGTTCCCGGGTGGCGGCGCTCGAAGTCGTTGAGCCAGCTTAGGATTTTAAAGCGGAACGAGAGCCTCTTGTAAGGGCACTCTTCAAATTCGACCTTAAGCCCCCGAAGCATGCCGTAGAGCGCTACTTCCTCCTCAGGGACGTCTCGTAGCGGCTTTACCCTTGGCACGAACTTCTCGCTGCGTGCAGGCGCTCTTAAAAGGCGTGCGATGTCGCCTCTGATGTAGTTCATGAGGATGGTTTGCGCTTCGTCGTCGAGATTATGAGCGGTTGCGATTGCGGCAACGCCCAGCTCACGCCCGACACGGTTAAGGAGAGTCTTGCGGAGGACGCCGCAGAACGTGCACGGCGCTTTATCCCGCAGCTCGTCGTCAAGCCCCGCCGCCCGCACTATTTCATCAAGAGTCGCCCCAAATACTGCCTTGAACGAGAAGAGGAACAAATCTACGGAAAGCTCGTCAGCGAGCTTTTTCGCCTGCCGCACGTATTTCGGGCGGTAGCCCGCAATGCCCTCGTCCACTGTGATTGCCACGATGTTGATGTCGCGGCGACGTCCGAAAATCCCGCACAGCACGTAAAGTAGGACGGAGCTGTCCTTGCCGCCGCTGAGTGCCACTGCGAGCGTGTTGCCGCTTCGCAGCTTGATTTCCTTGCGCAGCCGTCGTTTCACCTTACGCTCCACGTCCTCCAAAAAATGCGTCTCGCAAAGCCGTAACCCCGAATACCGTTGTTGCACGACGGCGTCACGGCGGCACTTGCTGCACTGCATCCTCGAACTTTAATTTCTATTGTAAAAATACTGCTGCGAGGGGGCGCACCCCTCTTCGCGTGGCAAGGTCACCTTTTCGCATAAAAACTTATATATTAGTAATACCAAAAACGCATTATGTCTGAAAAAAGTATTATCATAGTTGGGGGTATAGGGCGGCTCCGCCGTCATTACGAGCGGGCGGCTGCGGAGCTGGGCTTCAGGGCGAAAGTCTTCGAGACGCAGTCAACGAAGCTCGGAAATAACATACGTAATGCGAAAGCCGTAATAATATTCACGGATGTGAATTCAAAAAAGCTTGCAGAGACTGCGATAAGCACTGCAAGGGGAAGCGGCGTCCCCGTCGTGCTAAGCGGGCGCAGCAGCATCTCGGCGCTCAAAAAATCGCTCTTGAAGCTCGTGCATGATGAGAGGGGGGATTCGGATGAATGCAGAGCACGTCACTAGGTTGGTGAAAGAGCTGATAAAGCTGATGGACGCTTTAGGAAGTAAGCAATTATATACAAACGGTGTGGATGAGCTATTCAAAGAGCTTGAGGCGGGTTTGGCAAAGTGGTTTTACAACGAGTGCGAGCTTTACCAAGCGTCGTGATTGCGTTCTTTGTCTCGTCGCATCGCCATCTTGAGGCGTTACAGCTCAGTCTAAAAGCCTAATGGCAGGAATCCAGCCTTCATGGCGTATGCCGTTCGCATCTATGAACTCCTCGCAAGTCACAGTGCCGTCGGGCGTTTCGAGCGCCGTGGCGTGGTGTATTTGGGGATACGAGCCAGTTCTTATTTCATAGTTGTAGGTGTTATTTGCCTTTAGGACAAAGGGTTCAGGGAACTCCACGTAGTGCCAGTCGCCGCCGTGGTAGCCGCGCCAGC
Organism: Candidatus Alkanophagales archaeon; assembly: GCA_003661185.1. Classification (GTDB taxonomy): domain Archaea; phylum Halobacteriota; class Syntropharchaeia; order Alkanophagales; family B39-G2; genus Alkanophaga; species Alkanophaga liquidiphilum. The sequence continues at coordinate 4,470 of QMVQ01000079.1, forward strand.
GTGCTTCGACGCCGCTCCACGTCTCGTTCCAGATTTTCACGTATTCGGTATGCCCGCCGGTGCCCGTGCATGCGAAGGTATAGAGTTTTGAGGCGTAAATGTCATGGCTTGGGGTAATCGTGCCCCTATGCACGCCGTAGATGCTCGGATAGGGGTTTTCGGGAGCGCCGGTGTCGAAGCCTTTTAAGAGGATGATGTCAGGCACATGTTGCACCGGCATGCTGATGTTTGCGATGGTGTGGTAAAGAGAGTCGGAATACCCCTTATAAGTGGCGGTTATTTTCAGAATATTGCCTTCAGAGACGCTTACGAGGGTGAAGGTGTAACTGCCGTCAGCTGCAGTCGTTGTGTTAAGAAGCTCGCTGGTGTTGATGTTAAGAAGCTGCACGATTGCGCCTTCCAACGGATTTCCGTGCGTGTCGAAGACGTATCCGGCTACGAGGACTGGTTGCGGCGGCTGTGCTAGTGCTATGCCGATTACGAAGACTATACAAACTAAAAAAATAAGTAAGAGCAGTAACGGCGGCGGCGTCTCACTCATACTCATTTTCTATCAACTAAGACCCTTTTGAGGAAAAGTATGCTGAGCAGCGTGATGGCTACGGGTATCAATATTGATGGGAATTCGGGGACGGACTTTTCTCCCATCGGTAGCGCTGCAGACGTGGGCGCAGGCGTGGACGTAGGTGCAGAAAGGGTCTGCTCCTCTTCAGTGCCGGACGGATTATCGCCGACGTTTATTATAAAATCTTCAACACGCTGGTAGCCGGCGCTTGCGTCAACTACTAACGTTTTTTCCTGCGAGTTTATCTGTATTTTCAGGACGTCGCCGTCATTATAGCCACTGGCGAGGTTTGCAAGTTCGAAGACGTAGCTGCCGTCCGCGGCTGTCGTTGTTTGCAGCGACTCCCCGGTGTTCGTATTTACGAGGCGAACGAGCTTATCCTCCAGCGGGGTCCCATACTGGTCAAGGACGTGGCCATAGATCGGATGCGGCTTCGGCGGCGTGAGCGTAGCAGCGGCTGCCATTCCAAAGAGCATGCATATTAGGAGCGCGAGTGTGAATGCAACTTTGCCGGCATAACGTTTTTGAGGCATCTTATCCAAAGTGCATCGTTCTTATATTAATCATTTTCGGATGTTGCAATGACGATGGCATCGTGGTCCATCCATATCCAAAGCCCATCCTGAGGTGTCACCTCGAAATTGTTACTCATCATTCCGGCGATGTGGCTTAGGTAGTTCTGGTTGGCGGCGTCCCATTTGGTGATGCTGGTGCAGCCCAACAAGTTACAAATTTCTTCTGCGCTCCCGCTGATGCCGCCGATGAGGTTCCAGCCGGCTTTGAGCACGTAGGTCGTCGAGTTTAAGGGCACGCCGGTGATTTGCGTGTCGTGGCGGCGTTCGGAGTAAACCCAGTAGCCCTCTTCGGAGCTGAGCATGAAGTTGTTCGCAGCGGTGTCTCTGACGTGGCTTATGTAAGATTTTGTGGCAGGGTCCCATCGTGTTATTACGGTGATGTCTGCGGCGTTGCAGAAGCTTTCAGCATCTACGGAGACGTTTAACGGCAATCCTATGAGGTTCCAGTCGGGATAGAGCATTATGTCCGCGGAACTGAGCAGCGTGACGTTCGTGCTGTTGATGCCCACGTTTCCTGCTTTGTCAACAGCTTTCACGAGTATGATGTTGGCGCCGCCGTCATGGAGCTGGACTTCCGCCCGATATTCGTTTCCGTTAATCTCGGCGTCTACGCCGTTTACCGTGATTGACAATATTCCAGAGCCGCTTTCTGCGAATGTGCCTGTTACGGTATAAGGATTCTCAAGGGTTTCTACATCGACCTCGTCTATGGTTACTTGAGGTGGCACGGTGTCAAGGGTGAAAGAACGGACGTCTGAGGAAGTGACCATGAATGAATCCGTCACCAAGACCTTCCAATACCAAGTGCCATCGGCGAGCTGGACGTATCGGCGGTCAGCGGCGCCGACATTTATGACTCTGAGAGCTGGGCTGTCGAAGGTGTTTTCGGCGTCTATGTAGAGCGTGAAGTTCAAGGAATCGCCGTCAGGGTCGCCACCATGCCACCCGAAGGCGACGACGGAATCGTTAAGTATGGCGGCGTTCTCAGGGCTTTCAAGGATTACTAAGGGTGCGGCATTGAGTATCAGGTCGGGGAGGCGTTGAGGCTCTTCGCTCAAGTCAATTGTGGCGTTAAGTTCCGCCATGCTTTCTCCGAGCGTCGCTGTTATTTTCATCTGGTCGCCGTCGTTGTAGGTTTGGAGATTTGCGAGTTCGAAGGTGTAACTGCCGTCAGCTGCAGTCGTGGTGTGAAGCGTGCCGCTTTCGTGCGTCAGCGTTACGCTCACGTTCGTTGCGTTTTCGAGGCTGTGCGTGAAGACAAAGCCGTAGACGGTGTGCGGCGGCGCCGGCATGAAGCCGCTCGGCGTAAGTTCGAAGTTGAGCATCTTTGCCTCTCCGGATGAGAGCGAGACCTGTTTGCTCTGGTTGTTGTAGCCCGCGGCAGATGCTGTTACGATATAGTCACCAGCGGGTAGCGTCATGAGATAAGCGCCCGTCTCATTCGTTGCGGTTGAGAAGTTG
>QMVQ01000080.1 GCA_003661185.1 Candidatus Alkanophagales archaeon
AAGCTGGGGCAGAGCGGCTCTCTGAGCCTGTGGAGAGGGAGCTTCTACTCCACGTCACCGCTTCTTCGGTGCTCGTGGGGCAAGTCTCCTCGACGAAGCAGGAACCTCCCTTCGCTGGATGCCCCTCACTGAAGTGAGGGGAGGAGGTCACAGTGTTGAAAGGCTTAAGAACGATGTTAGATGCGTCTCCGAGCTTGAAGAGCTAAGACCGAATCACAGTATTTTGTCCCCATGCATCGTCTTGACGGTCATTTTCCCGGTGCATGTGTCTAAGATTACCGTTCTGCCGTGATTTCCACCTGTGTCCTCGGCGATGAGCCGCACACCCATGTTTCTCAGAGCCTCCTTGACTGCTCTCACGTTTTCCTCCCCGATACTCACCGTCATAGTCTCCGGAAACATGCAGGCGCCGCCCGCTACCTTCGCCACAACTCGCCCCTTTTCCGCCCCTGCCTTCAACATCTCGTCTAAGAGCAGACGCACGGCATCCTCGGCGAACCGCCCATCCACGCCGCCGTTAGCATCGCAAAAAATGCTAACACGCCGCCGCGGCAGCATCACGTGCGCCAAGCCTCCGACTCTGGCGATAGGGTCGTAAAGGGCGACGGCTACGCAAGAACCCAACCCCACAATTCTCAAAACTTCTGGATTGTGAGAAACCCGCACCTCGCCGATTCCGACGTCTCGCTCTTTTGGCTTAGACACCATTTATTTTCGCCTCAAGTAGCGCAAGCATCTTCCTCAGACCGTCGAGGGAAGGGAAAAGTAGAATGTAGCCGTGGATATCATTCTCTTCTTCGGAGAAGTCGCACTCGAAAAGAATGATGCGGTCGGTGGCAACTGCGAGTATTGCGCTCTCGACGATGGCGCCTACGAAATCGAAGGCAAAGGACGGCGGAGAGGGAACGACGGAGACGCCGAGGAATTCCGAGAGGGCATCACAGAACGCCGACGCCAGTATGTTCCCAACTTCATTCAGCGCCGACCGCTCAAGCTCCGAGTTTATATTCTGCGTCTCCCCTACCGCTTTGCCCATGAGGACATCAACGAGCGTGAGGGCGCTGCGTTCTGGGAATAGAATCTGCATGTAGCCAGAGATCTCACCTCTCAGCTTGAAAAAGATGCCGGCGGCTATTTTATCGCCCCTCATGGTTTTTTTTGCATCTTCCAGCCGCAAAAGCTCCACACGAGGCACGTTTATGTGAACAAGCTTCCCGCCCAGCATTTCCGAGAGTGACGTAACTGCATGACCCGAACCAATGTTGGCAAGCTCCCGCAAAGCGTCCTTCTGGAACGGGCTTAGCACACCAGCGTTAAAGGCAATTCCAAGCTCCTTAAATCCTAACTTTGCCATAACGTCCCCCCAATCAAATTAGAGTTAGAACGTCAAGTATCGGCACCACCCTGCCGTCTCCGAGAATTGTAAAGCCGCTGAGCCCTTTGACACCTTGCAACAGCTTCCCCAGCGGCTTTACTACTATCTCTTGTTGCTCGATTATGGAGTCCACGAACAAGCCGAGCTTCTCGCCGCTACGCTCGACAACGACCACGGCATTTGGCTTTTCTTCACCATTAGGCAGCTCAAGGAGGCAACGCAAAGAGAGTAGCGGCAAGAGCGAGCCCCGCAGCAGCATCACTTGCTCGCCGTGCAATTGCCGCACGTTGCCGTTCAGGTCTGACCATCTTACGACCTCGACGACGCTCGAAAGCGGAATCGCATAAAGCTCGTCGCCCACGCTGATGAGCAGCGCTTGTATGATGGCAGTCGTCAGCGGAAGCCGCAGCGTTATCCTCGTTCCGCAGTCCTTTTCCGACGTTATTTCCACGGTGCCGCCGAGCGCCTCGACTTTGCTCTTCACAACGTCCATCCCGACACCCCTTCCTGAGGTCTCGGTGGCGGCGTCAGCAGTGCTGAAGCCCGGAGTGAAAATGAGTGCCGATGCGTCGGCGTTGCTGAGCCTTGCAGCGTCAGCCTCCGAAATTAGCCCTTTAGCGACCGCTTTCGCCTTCACCTTTTGCACGTCAATGCCACGCCCGTCGTCCTCGACTGTGATGGAGACGTGCCCACGCTCACGCTGCGCAGTCAGCCTTACCCGCCCCTTACGATTTTTGCCCTTACTCTCCCGCTCCTCAGGCGGCTCGATACCATGGTCTATGGCGTTTCTTAAAAGGTGAATTAAGGGTTCTACGATTTCGTCGAGGACTGTCCTGTCAAGCTCTATCTCTTTGCCTTCAATGATAAATTCAACCTCCTTGCTGAGCTTTCTACAGAGGTCCCGCACAAGCTTCGGGAAGCGGTTAAAGATATGTTCGACGGAAACCATCCGCATTTGCATGATTTCATATTGTAAATCGGTAATCGTGCGCTCGACGATGGACATCGTGTCGCCCAGCTCCTTAATCCCGTATTTGCGGGCGATTTGCACGAGCCGCCCCTTGTTGATCACGAGCTCACCGACGAGGTTCACGACGGTATCGAGCTTTTCTATGCCGACCCTGACGCTTCTTATGCCCTCTTCCCGCTTCTTACTTTTCTCGGTTCTCGCCTGCTTCGTTTCTTGTGACTCTTCTTGTAACTCCCGCACCTTCACGCACTCGATTTCTGCAATTGCGTTCAAAACTCGCTTTATGTCAGCTTCGTCGGCATCTGTTACCAAAACCACCTTGAACTCAAAGTCAAATCGTTCCTCCTCGATGTCTTGCGGCGGTGGTGTTGTTTTAACAATCTCTCCCACTTCAGAAAGTCCTTTCAAGATGAGAAAGCCACGAGCGCCCTTGAACATACAACTCTTGTCTAAAACAACCGTTATTTCGTAAGTTCTATTTCTTCCCTCTCTCTTTTCGGTCTTCTCTTCCACAGCATCCGACTCGCAACTTTTAGTGACGCTTGCGGCGCCTTCAGCATCAGCGCTCATAGTGTCTGCGCTTGCGGATACGCACGCGTCTAACTTCGAAAGAAGTGTCGAAATTTCAGTTTCGGCTTCGGCATCGGTAGTAACTTCCTGTCCTTGTGTTTCGATGTTTTGTAGCAATTCTTCAAGCGTCGCAGCGCTTTCCAGCAGCACGTCCACCACTTCAGACGTCGCGTCGACCCTGTTGTTCCTTATCGAGTCGAGGACGTTTTCCAAAGCATGACAGAGTTGCTCCATATATCTAAAGCCCATAGATGCCGCCATGCCCTTGATGGTATGTGCCGCCCTGAAAGCTTCGTGGACGGCGTCTGCGTCGCCGCTTTCCAGCGAGAGCACAGCATGTATCAGTGTTTGCACGTGCTCGCCCGTTTCGTCCAAAAACACTTGCAAGTATTTTGTTACATCTACACCCCCGTCATTCAATATTCTCACCCACCGTTAAGAGCGTTCAATATTCCTTTTGGGATTTCGTGCAACGGCGCAACAATATCCACGCAGCCCGTCTCGATAGCGGCTTTCGGCATGCCGAAGATTAGGGACGTTCTCTCGTCGCAGGCTATCGTCCGCCCGCCTCGCTCCTTAATGCGTATGATGCCCGCGGCGCCGTCCCTACCCATACCGGTCAGCACGACGCCCACCACGTTCTCGCCGTAAGCGTCAGCTGCGGAGCGCATCGTCACGTCAGCGGACGGGCGGACAGCATTCACCGGCGGCTCCTTGTTCAGCTCCACTTTACGGTCGTTAATCAGCATGTGAAAATCGCCCGGCGCGATGAGCACGCATCCGTCTTTTATCTCGTCGCCGTTCTCAGCTTCTTTAACTTGCAACTCGCAAGCTGCGTTCAGACGCTCCGCCAACGCCCTCGTGAAAAACGGCGGCATGTGTTGCACGACGAGCACGCCGGCGGGCAGCGACGCAGGTAGGGCAAAAAGCACTTCCGAGAGCGCCCTCGGACCGCCCGTGGACGCCGCAATTACAACGACCCGCTCGCTCCGACGACCCGGCTCGAAGCCGGCAACACTGCCGGCCTTGGATACTCTCCTCCCTTGCGTCAGCGTTGTCCCTCTCGCTCTTGCCGCCGCTTTAATTTTCGCAAGCAACTCCGAACGCACTTTCTCGATGTCAAGGGAAATCGAGCCAGAAGGCTTGGGCACGAAGTCGAAAGCGCCGCTCTCTAAGGCTTCAAGCGTCGTTCGTGCCCCTTCCTGCGTATGCGCGCTGAGCATTATCACAGGCGTGGGCTTCTGCCTCATTATTTCTTTAAGAGCGCTGATACCGTCGAGCCGTGGCATTTCCACGTCCATCGTTATGACGTCCGGGCTTAGCTCTTCTAATTTCTCCAAAGCATCTTCGCCATCCCTCGCAACGCCCACAACTTCGACCTCCTCGTCGCTGCAGAGCATATCTGATATTAGGATGCGCATGAATGCTGAATCGTCAACTACAAGCACACCTATCTTTTTTTCTCCGCTCATGCTTATAAATCAAGAATTCAGCACTTTGCTTACCTCCTCCAGCACCTTCGGCGCCTGGAATGGTTTGACAATGTAGCCTTTGGCGCCGGCTTTCATCGCTTCGAGCACCATCGCTTGCTGGCCGACTGCGGTGCACATTATCACTTTTGCGCTCGGGTCAAGCTGCGTTATCGCCTTGAGCGCTTCAATGCCGTTCATCCCCGGCATCACAACATCCATGGTAACAAGGTCCGGCTTTAGCTCTTTGTATTTCTCGACCGCACTCTCTCCATTTTCTGCCTCGTGGACCTCGTGCCCATTCGTTTTGAGAATGTTCTTTAGCATCATGCGCATGAACGCCGCGTCATCCACGATTAAAATCTTCGCCATGGAAAACCACCCCTGTCAAACCTCTTCTAACAATTAACTACCCTCTGAACCACCTCAATCAGCCACCGCCAAACGTCCCGTCCTTAGAGCGTTCGACCACGTATTTAATACCGTATTTCGTGAGTTTCGGCGGGCGGGCGGCGTCACCTGAAAATTCGATTAGTCCACGCTCCGCCAGACTCTCAATGTGCCGTTGGAGCTCGTTATCGCTTAATCCCAGCGTCATCGCAGCGTTCTCACCAAAAACGCCCGTGTATATCATATAAAGAATCAGATTCTCCACGTCAGGCAACTTTTCTTTCACCCTGTAAGCCTCGAACAGCTCGAGGATATGCCTGTAGAGCGCCGACATCGTGTCGCTTTCGGTGATAACAATGCTCGACACGACGTCGCCGTTTTCGAAGTGGTCAATAGATATCGCACTATATTCCGTGCCCTTGTAGCGGCTTCGCTTCTTCTCTTCGACGTTTACAATGTCGTCCCATTCGATGCGTTTGACGCTGTTGTCCCCGACGATCCAGAGCGCCACGTCGGAAAGCATCAGCACACCCCGTTCAAGTTCGAGGTTCTTTTCCAGCGAGAGCACGCCGCCGACACCGGCATGCGTGAAATAAACGTCGAACTTGTCAATACCCATCCGCAGAAGCAACAACCGCTCCAAACGACGCAGCGTCTCGACGTCCATGGATATGAACGTAGTAAAAGGCGTTTTCGCCCCCGCCCGTGCCGGCGGCATAATTTCAGTGTGTTTCACCACGAGCCTCCTCTTTTTTTCTTCGAGTCTCACGTCCCGTACGCTACGTAATGGTATCCAGTGGCGGTGGAACAGCGTCCGCAACCATAAACCCCCTTCATCAATCGACAGCGTCCCGTTACGCCACTTCCCGTCCGCCGTCGGCAGCAAGAATCGCACTTTCATGCGAGCTGCGAGCGCTCGTCTTCGTTCAGCACTTTCTTCAGGTCTATTAAAATGAGCAAGCGTTCTGGCAGCTTCCCGATGCCCTTAAGGTATTGTGTCCGCACGTTTTTCATCATCGGCGGCACGCCCTCGATGTCGCTTTCCGGCAGCCTTATGACCTCGGAGACGGCGTCCACTTCCATGCCCACGACGTTCCCATCCATCTCCACGACGATTATCCGCTCTTGATGTTCGTCGCCGCCCTCTTTATTAGGCAAGCCGAGCTTCTTCCGCAGATTAATAATCGTGGTGATTTGTCCCCGCAAGTTAATTACGCCACGCACGAAGTCCGGCGCCCTTGGCACCCTTGTTATCTCGGTCTTCCTAATGATTTCCCGCACTTGCATGATATCTACACCGAATTCTTCATCACCAAGCTTGAAGACGACGAGCTGCCGCTCCCCCGCCGGTTTCGTAGCTTGCGGTCTTTCGGTCACGCTTGCCGGCGGCGGTTGTGTTGGCTGCGTTGCCGAATCCACCATCACAACCACCACCGCTACTCAAGCTTGAACTTCGATATCATCTGCATTGCCGTATCCGAAAGTTCGGCGAGCCGCTGCATGCCGGCTGTAAGCTGCTCGACCGCCGCCGTTTGTTCTTCGATCGCAGCAGAGGTTTCCTCGGCGGCGCTTGCGCTCTCCTCAGCGGTGCTCGCTACGTCGTCCATACCTCTCGAGACCTTTGCGATGTTCTCCATGCTCCGTTTCGCATCTTCGGCGATGCGTTCCAGTCGCTCTTTTATGTCGGACATCATGGTGGCGATGCTGCTCACGCCGCTTATTGCGTCCTCCATCGCCTTCGAACCTGCCGCTGCTCGCTCTTTACTCGTGCTCACTGCCTCTATAACGTTCTTAGTTTCCTTTTGCACGTTCTTTATCATTGCTGCTATGTCCTCGGTGGACTTCTTTGACTTCTCTGCAAGTTTTCTAACCTCTTCAGCAACAACAGCAAAGCCACGCCCGTATTCGCCAGCTCTCGCAGCTTCTATTGCAGCGTTCAACGCCAACAGGTTCGTTTGGTCAGCGATGTCTTTTATGGCGCTTGTAATTACACCTATATGCTCAACGGCGTTGTTCAGCCGCTCTACGGCGTCGAATGCGTTTTTGACTGCCTCTTGAATCTCACCCATGTCCTTGGCGGTGCTTTGCGCCTGCTCATCCACGGTTTTCGCAACGACGGCGCTCTCAGCCGCGAACTTCAGGGCTTCCTCGACGCTTGCTTGCACGTTCTCGAACATCGTGGCGGTGTCCTTAAGCGTTTTTGCCGAATCGCTCACAACGTCGGTGAGGCTCTGAGCGCCTTTCGCAATTTCTTGCGACGCCGACGCTATCTGCTGCATCCCGGCATTCA